>JACPBN010000037.1 GCA_016180275.1 Candidatus Woesearchaeota archaeon | reverse complement strand
ACTTCACCTGGGAGAAGACTGATAAGGCTGAAATATTGAAGAAGGATACTGGGCTGTGAATTTTAGTTTAAAAAAAGTATAAATTATATTTTGTATTCCTTAAAAATCCTCAATCCTGTGCTACCTAATCTATTGCCTAAATCTAGTGATTTTCTTTGTTTTTTGGCGGTAAATTATAGAAGAGAAATCATAAAATCATGTTCTAAACTGCAGAAAATGCTAGTTTACGTGCTACCTAAAATCTAGCCAAAAACATAACATTTATAGTATCATGTTACTAAGTAACGTACTACTTATACTACTTAAAAATCTCTTGTATCAAACACTATATAGCCTGCATTTCTTAATCTTTCTTTGCCATCTAGCTTTTTTGCTATCATGCCAAAATATTCTTTTTTTCTTTTTAAGGCAACCAGCTTTGATTTTTCTTTTAGCTTCTCAATGATGGCTAAGGCGCTTTTCTCATCAAGTTCTTTCCATTTGCATTCTATAAATAATGCTTCCTTATTATCATTAGCAGTTTCATCTAAGCAGAGGATATCAATTTCATCTTCCTTGTACCACCATCTGCCAATTTTTGTCGGTGTTATAGGAAGTTTTAAGCTTCTAAGCTGCTGTTTGCATATCTCCTCAAAAACATAGCCTAAATACCTGTCATAATCTTTCTTAAATGCAGCCTCTAATCTCTTTATCTCGCCTATTTCAACCTCATCCCTATAAGGATATACATAATTAAACCAGAAACTAAAAAAATTATCTGTCAACTTATATACAAAATTCTTTCTCTTTGGCTTTTCTATGCTAACAGGAGTTTCTGTAGTGATGTATCTTAGATCGATAAGCACTCTTAAATATTTGTTTATGTTGGTTATGTCCACATTGCTCTTAGATGCTATTTCCCCTAATGTAGAGGCGCCTTCAAATATGCTTCTAAGGATGCTAAGGTAGACCTCTACTTCCCTTAATTCCTGAGAAAGTAAAAATTCTACTTCTTTCGAAAGGATAGAGCCACTCTTCCAAAATGTATCTCTTACATTGTCAAAGAAGCTTTTGTCTTGATCAAATTCTTGTATGTAAAATGGGATGCCGTCTAAAGCGCCATATCCTTTTATCTTATCTTCTATGCCCCATCTTGGAAAGAATTTTGAAAACTCTGCAAAATTTAGCTTAGTGACTTCCAGCTGTCCTGTCCTTCGCCCATAAAGTGGGCTTTTATAGCCAAGCACATCAGTCTCCATTATGCTTACAGAAGAGCCGCATAAAATCAGAAATATATTCTTTTTCTTTAGTGTTTCATCCCACAGATGCTGAAAATCAGATATTATAGCAGAGTCTTTCTCTATCCAAAATGGGAATTCATCTATTACGATAATGAGCTTCTCTTTAATCTGTTTCAATATATACTCAAAAAGCTCATCCCATGTCTTTGACTCAGGGATAAATACATTAAACTCTTCAGAGAATTTCAGCCTAAATCTCTCTAATTCAAGCGCAATATCTCTTTTTTTTGCAAGAAAATAAAAATGAGCCTTGTCTTTAATGAAATGCTTGATAAGCTCTGTCTTGCCTACTCTTCTTCTCCCATATACAGGCAGAAAACCAGGTCTTTGTGAGCGATAAGCCTCCTCTAAAATTTTAAGCTCTCTCTCCCTATTGATAAATTTAAGTATCATGTTACTAAGTAATGTGTTACTATTATTTAAATCTTTCGGATAAAAAAGTTATGTCCATCAGAAAAATAGAGTTAATTTCGACAGCAGCAGAAGGCTTTAGGGTAAAGAAGATATGATTACTGTCTTGAATATTTTAATTTACCTTAAATGCTTTGTAATATCTGTTATAAATGTTTCATCATCAAAAAGTGCTTTGCCATAAAATTCAGTCGCACCAAGACGCAGAGCTTCTCTTTGTACAGCAGCACTTCCTGCAGATATCATATAAATTGGTGTTGTAATGCCTGCTTCTCTTATTTGCTTGATTGCCTCTGCTCCATTAATCCTGCTTTGCGTATTATTATCTGTTACAATTAGCGAATAATCTCCATTTAGAACACAGCTTACTAAATCTTCTGCTGTTTCAACTGTTTCCACTTCTACATCTGGAAATGCTTGAGGTATAATAGTTGCATATAATTCTCTAAAATGTAGAGCATCATCAGCAATTATAACTTTTTTTGTCATGGCAATGGTTATGAGGTTAGTTGCTTATCTCTTCCTTTTATTGCCTTTCTTCTCTTTTCCAGTTGTCTTGCTTCTAGATGCAGCTTTAACAGAATTACCTTTGCTTCCCATTCTCTTATGCCATAAACTTAATACAACTAAAGCAACCAACACAGCAAATACTGTTCCGACAGCTGCTGGGTGTCTGCCTACAAATGTATCTTTTAATGCGACTACTGCGCCTGTGATTGCGTTGTTGCTAACGCTTGATTCACCTTGCTTTACTTCTGGTTTCTTTTCTTCAGCTTTCTCTTCTTTTTCTTCTATTGGCTTTACTTCCGGCTCTTTCTTTTCTTCTATCTTCTCTTCTTTCTTCTCACCAGATGCAGCTACTTTCTCCTCAGCATTTCTAGCTAATATTGCAAATGTGCTGAATCCAGGGCTTTCTGCGCCATAAGTAATATATTTGTCTTCAGTTAACAATACAACAGTTGATAAGCTGTTCCATTTCCCATCATTAAATCTGGCAAGCACAACTTCTTCTTGCTTGTAATTATTCTGCTCAATCCAGGCTTTTTCTACTTTAAATCTAAATACCGCTTTTGAAACATCTTTGTCTTCCAAATTCACAGTATCAACTTTTAAATAACTATAAACTTTGCCTGTGCCTTCTGCTATCTTATCAGCAGGCTCTTTATCTAATTTTGTCACGCTGACTTCAACATCTGCTACTCTGTTAGCAACATCTATCTGCAATAATGTAACAGGTATTCTTGAATCTATTACTCTGACATTTGCGCTTGTTCCCGCTGCTACAACGAAAAATTTAGTTGCTGAGCTTGGCCCTTCTTTTGACACGCTTATTATAGTTCCTGCTGAAGTTCCTCCACTAGAGCCTCCTCCACCGGATGGGGATGGAGGAGTTTCAGCAATTGGTGCAGCTGATGCAGTTAATGTTAAGCTTGATCTTTGATTATTGCTAGTCGGACATTCATTATCTGCAGATACTACAGCAATTACGGTATGGCTGCCAGCAGTTGTAACTGTCCATGTTGTGTTTGCGCTTGCTTCGGCATTTACTGAAACATTGCTGCCATTACTTCCTGCGACATTTGCTTCTGCAATCTTATTTGCATCTTGCACAATATCATAATAAAATGTGACTTTGCCGTTTACTGCACTGTCTGTTCCGGTTCCATTCTCGTTCTTTACTGTTGCAACTGCAGTGATTGAAGTTCCTGCCACTGGTGTTAAGCTTGATAATGCAACATCTAGCACAGTCAAGTCTGAGCCGATGACATCAAATGTGTCGCTTGCTGAAATTGTTGGGAATATATTTCCTGCACCATCATCAAAGTTTCTTGCATATGCAGTTATTAATTTATTCGTTCCACATGAATTTGGAGTAAAAGTATAAGTTGAGACATTTAATGAGCCTCCAGCTACACTTGGAATTACTCTTGTCTCATTAATGAAAACACTATCCATATTCTCATCAATATTAAATGCAGGGTCTGTTCCAGAGCTGTTTAATGTTACATTTATTGATGCTGCTTGGTTAATCTTTAGGGTTGTTAAATCACTTACAAATATTCCTAAGCTTACATTTTTCACATTAACTACACTAACGTTTACACTTTTTGTACACTCTAAGCCAGAGTCATTAAATACACTTATATTAGCGGTATAGCTGCCTGCAGCAGTTGAATTTACACTATATTGGTGGCTTGTTAAAGCAAATGGCGGTAATAAACTCTTGAATGTATCACTAAGATTCACTAATCCTGCCGGTAATGATAATGTTGCATTAGTATAATTCTTCCAAACATCTAAAGGTGTTCCCGGAGGAGAAATTTGTAATTTTATTTTTGAATTAGCATCTCCTAAATTAAATTGAGAAGGATTTGCTGTCAAAACTAAATTACTTGGACATTCTTCTGCAAATACTGTTAACCCTGAAACTAATGTAAATAACAATAATGCAATTAGTGTACCAGCTGCCTTAAATTTGCTGTTCTCAAATATTTTTGATAATTTATTTTTTGTCATTTTATTTTTTATTTGTCATTCTCATTTTTATGCTTTCTAGCCTTATGAAATACTTACGCTTCTGCTTATCAATATATTATCTGTCCCAAAGCCCATGCTTACATTCATTAATTTAGTAGCAGGTATTGCTCCTGCATTTACTTCCCAATAATATGACTGGCTCTCAAATGCTCCAAATGTTCCATAAGTCTTGAAGCTGTTTGTGTTTCCGTCTTGGTTATTGCCTAATGTCAACCCATTTGAATCTACCGTAACATTTAAGTTCGTAAATATGTCAGATACTTTATTGTCAATATTTACCCATACAAAGAACTGTGTATTTGTTCCTTCATTAGCTCCTGGGAATGAATCTGCGCTTACAAATGTTAAATTAATGCTATCTTTGACAGACAATACTTTTACGTTCTCTGATTTTTCATCGTTTGTAACATTACTATCTGAGCCAAGCAAAGTTAATATCTTGACAGTGTGGAAATTCTTTACTTGAGGGTTCCATGTAAATTGCACAGGTCTAATCTCGCCAACTTTTAAATTACTCAAATTTAAGTTCTGGATTGTAGTGCCGCCATTTATATCTTTGAACTGCACTGGCACAGTGCTTTCATTTACATTTCCTCTGTTTGTTACGTTAGCGCTCACTGTAATTGTGTCAAATAAATATGCTGTCTGTTTATTAAGCACTAAGCCCTCAACTGAAACATCATGTACTCCATTTACATTAACAAACTTTGTATTGCTATTGTCAGCAGTGTCTGTCTCTCCTGTTACTGTATCAACAACTACCTTTAATTCAAGATTTTGGAGTTCAAAGTCTGGAGCTGTCCAGTTAAATGTCTTAGTTACATTTTCTCCAGGAGCAAGTAATGTTATTGTCTGTGATGCAATCTCTGTTCCATTCTGCAATAGTCTTAATACACTTGATTCTGATACTGTACCTTGGTTATTAACTACAACTGGCAATGAATTCTGTGAATTAACAGCTACACTATTTGTGACAGTAAAGCTAACAACAGCTAAATCATGCACAATATTAGGCTCAACAACAACAAAGAATGTCTTTGTTGTACTATTATAATTACTGTCTCCATCTGTTACTGCAGTTACATTGTACTTGCCAGCAGTTATAAAGTTAGATAAGTTAGTATGCGGGCTTATTCCAGATGATTGCTCTGTTCCATTCTTGAATATATGCACTAAACCTGTGCCTTTTGCAGTGCCAGTCAAATTTACAACCGTATTTTGCATTACTGTTATGTTTGTGCTTACTCCATCTAATAATAACTGGAGGTTAGGATCTGCTTTTACGACACTAAAGCTATTAGTTAATGCATTATTTATGTTATTGAAAGTGTCATTTACTGTGTATTGTACATTATATGTTCCAACTACAGGCAGCACTAATGTTGCAGTATAAGTATTTCCTGAGCTTAATGCCATTAGCATTAATGTACCAGAGACATTAGCAATTACTTTGCTGACTGAAGATTGATCCTTTGCATCAACACTTAGCACAACATTATTCTCATATACAGTGCTGTCTGTTATTACTGAATTTGAAACGCTTGGTGCAGTTATATCTTGCACAGTAATTACACCGAAGCTTGATTGCTTGTTTCCGCTAGGATCAAATGCAGTCACATTTAAGTTGTAAGCACCAACAGCTAACTGTGTATTATTAACCAAGTATCCTGTATTATTTACAGCAAAATTAGAATCATTGACTGAATAACTCACAACAGCAGCATCAGTTACTACTAGTTGCTGTGCAACATTTTGTAATGCAAATTCTCTTGTCTGAGTTGTTACTCCAGTTGTGAACACAGGCAGAGTAGTATCAACAACTGTTATTACACTAACATTTGAAGCAGCATTATTGCTAGGGTCTGTTGCAGTCACTTTTATATTATACACACCGACAGGAACTTGAGTTGCATTAGTTAATGCTCCAGTGCCTGAATTAATTGCGAAATTAGTGTCATTGACTGAATAACTCACAACAGC
>JACPBN010000036.1 GCA_016180275.1 Candidatus Woesearchaeota archaeon | reverse complement strand
CAGAAAAACGAAAAGAAACTTATTGAGAAAGAGGAGAGAAGAAAAGCAGAGATTGCTAAGAAGATTCTGCATAAAAGAGAGTTGTTTAATGCAGAGTATGCAGGGCTTAGAGATAAGATGGAAGAGATTGAAAAGAACAGGCAACAGCAGCAGATGCTCAGAGAAAAGAGACTGCATTCGCTTGAGCATGCAAGAGAAGTCAGAGCAAAGCAGATTTATGAGAGAAAGGCTGCTGAAGAGCAGAAAAACGAAAAGAAACTTATTGAAAAAGAGGAGAGAAGAAAAGCAGAGATTGCTAAGAAGATTCTGCATGAAAGAGAGCTGTTTAATGCAGAGTATGCAGGGCTTAGAGATAAGATGGAAGAGGTAAAGGACATTGCAACTGAGGAACATAAGAATATTCTAAAAAAGCAGAAACAGGAAGCGGAGAAACAAGAAAAAGCTCTTGGAAAAAAACAAAAAGAACAACACAGAATAAATAAAAGGATAAAAATAATTGAGCAGAAAGTATTTGAGGCATATGCCCATTTAAGATTGATGGATATTAAAAAAGCGATAATACTATATCAGCAAGCAGTTAAGTTAAGAAATAACCTGCCAATAAAAGATAAGTTAAGGCTGGGCTTGCCATTGTCTAGGGTTAAAGCTATGATCATCCAGCAAAGAAAAGTGTTATTGAATGAGCTTAAAGCAAAAAAATTGATGTATAATACAAATGAATCAAAACTGAGTAAGCTTATAGAGGATAATGACGAAAAAAATATCAAGCAGATAACACAGCTAAAAAATGAGCAGAAAATATTAAGAAATGACATTAGAAGATCATGGTATGAATTAAAAGGCAGATAATATTATCTTGTATTGCTTATTGCGCGATTATAAAAAACAATATTTATAAATTAAAGCACAAATTTAGGTTAAGTACGGGGTTGTGGGGTAACTTGGTCCATCCTTTCCGCTTTGGGACATGCAAGCGTTTGCAGGCAAATAAGCGGACGATGCCGGTTCAAATCCGGCCAGCCCCAGTTTAATTTATTTTTAACAAAAAGCTTTTTAAATACACTATTGTTTTATAGAATAAGTTATATAAATTATGTGTGATTATTATGGCAGGAAAAGAAAAAACTCTTAAGATCGGCTCTATCAAAAAATTTGGCACCAGATATGGTAGAACCACAAAAGAAAGATTTGGGATTATAGAATTACAGCAAAAAACCAGTTACAAATGCCCGCATTGCCATTACAGCGCGCTAAAAAGATTAGCTATTGGCATATGGCATTGCCATAAATGTTCTGCAAAATTTGCCGGAAAAGCATATACTATCGGTAAGAAAACTGTCAAATTAAGCGAGGAACAGTTAAAGGAATTAGAAGTAGTGCCAGAAATTATAGAAGAACAGAAACAAGAAGAAGAATTTGAAAAAGAGCAGTCAGTTAAATATTAAGATTAAAATATATTAAACTTATTATACTATATTTTTGAATTTAAACGGAGGGCCGCAAGAATTAACAAAACCTAGGCAATCGAGAAAAGCTAGATTGACCTTAGGTTGATAAGGGCATAGCCCTTATATGGGATTAAACTTTAGCAAAGCTAAAGTTTGTTGCGAAGCAAAAGGCTATGACAATAAAATACAAATGTTTTAATTGCAATAAAAATGTTGCACAGGATTATATCAGAAAGAATGTCCGCTGCCCATATTGCGGGAGTAAGATACTTTATAAGCCAAGGAGCAATGTAACTAAGGTTAAAGCTAAGTGAATTTAGCAGGATATAGATTTGGGCTAAGATAGCATATAACCAATGAAATATAAAGTGATTTTTCAGATAGATGGCAATCAAGAGCTATTGTATAAATGCTTATCACAAGAGCAGGATAAAAAAGATCGTTTTGAGCTAAAAATAAGAAAAAAGCCAAAACAGGTTGAGATTATTATGCTAGCAAATGATTATGTTGCGCTGAAAGCAATAACAAATTCAATGTCAAAGATGCTTGAATTGTTTGAAAAATTAGAAAAGACCCATAAATAAAAGAGAAGATTAAAAAAGTTTAATCAGTCGTGTTGTGATATTGAGTGAAACGAAATATCACGACGGTTTGGTTAAGCTTTTGCGGAGCAAAAGGTTATGGCAGATAAAATACCTAAAGACACAGAACAGAAGATACAGCAACTGCAGATGCTTGAGCAGAACATGCAGCAATTACTAGGGCAGAGACAACAATACAGTGCGCAGCTTCTTGAGATGGATTCTGCACTGACTGAATTAAAAGATGCAAAAGAGAGCTATAAGATTATTGGCAATATAATGATTAAAAAAACAAAAGATGAGCTTGATAAAGACTTGAAATCAAAGAAAGAGATGGTAGAACTTAGAATAAGAAGCCTTGAAAAACAGGAAAAACAGCTAAAAGATAAGGCAAGTTCATTGCAGGCAGATGTTATGAGCGCATTACAGGCAAAGTCAAAATAATAATTAAAAAAGACGTATAAAAATTCTAGTTAGATGTTTTATAAAAAATGGCAGAAGACAAAGTTGAAGAGATTATAAGCGCAATAAAGGAAGTGCAGGAAGATTCTACAGTGCCAAAAAGCATAAAGCTGAAGCTGCAAAAAATCGTTGAGATACTTTCAGAAGATACCAATATTTCCATTAAGGTCAATAAAACATTGCATGAGCTTGAGATGATAGACGGAGATAATAATACAGATTCTTTTGTCAGGACACAGCTTATGAACATTGCAAGCATGCTTGAGAATGTTTGATTGCAGATTTTTATCAATAAGTTTTATATAACACTATTAATTGATTTCTGAAAAGGATAAATATGGCAACTAAACCGGCAGTTTCATCCCAGCACAAAGCAAATCTTGAAAGACAGAAGTCCAATATAAACGAGCAGATCAAGCAGCTGGAAAAACAGATTTCTGAAACAAAATACAATAAAAAGACGCAAGGCGCAATCGGACTGTACAAGGCACAGCTTGCACGCCTGAAAGAGAAAGAAGCTACTAGAGCTGGCGTCGGAAAAGGAAGCACTGGATATTCAGTAAGAAAGACAGGAGATGCACCGGATATTCAGTAAGAAAGACGGGAGATGCAACAGTAATTTTATTAGGTTATCCCTCTGTCGGCAAAAGTTCACTTTTAAATGTGTTAACTAATGCGAATTCGCCAGTAGCAGCTTATGCATTCACTACATTGACAGTTATTCCCGGTGTATTAGAATACAAGCATGCAAAAATACAGGTGCTTGATGTACCTGGAGTAGTATCAGGGGCAGCTGCCGGAAGAGGCAGAGGAAAAGAAGTGCTTGCTGTCATCAGAAATGCTGATTTAATTATAGTATTGATGGATGTGTTTCATCCTGAGCATTATGGTGTATTGGTAAAGGAGATATACGACACAGGCGTAAGAATTAACCAAAAAAAGCCAGATGTAAAGATAGTAAAGACAACTAGAGGAGGCGTAAATGTCGGCACAACTGTAAAGCTTGAATACCTTACAAAAGAGATGATAACTGCAATGTTAAAAGAATTTAAAATCAACAATGCAGACATTATAATCAGAGAGAATATAACCCCAGACCAGCTTATAGACGTAATAGAAAGCAGCAAGCAGTATATCCCTGCAATCGTTGTTGCAAATAAAGCAGATTTACTTACTCGTGAAACACTGGATGATTTCAATAAAAAGTTATTGCCTGCAAAAGCTGACATCTTCATAAGCGCAAATATCAAGTACAATATCCAGGAATTAAAGGACCTTATTTTTGAGAGATTAAATTTTATCAGAATATATTTAAAAGAAGTAAACAAGAAAGCTGACATGGAAGTGCCGCTGATAATGCTGAAAGCATCTTCTATAAAGGATGTTTGCCTTAAGCTGCATAAAGATTTTCTGCAAAAATACAAGTTTGCAAGAGTCTGGGGAAAGTCTGCGAAGTTTCCTGGTATGAAAGTGGTAAAACCAGAGCATATTCTTGAAGACAGCGATATTCTTGAAATTCATTTAAGATAAGGAAATAGATTATAAAAAGTACAATAAATAAATCAGGATTAAAAAATTAGGAAGATAAATTACAAAATCTACATGTTTGATAACATATTCAGATATTCCAACTTATACTTAAATCCTGCATTTTTAGCCAATTTCTCAATTGCCTTGTCAACTGCACTGCCATACTGTGCGGCTTTCTTTTTTCTCCATGCAGATTCTTTTGGCAAGCCAAGGTCTTCTGATATTTTCCTTAGTATAATTTTTTTGTGTTCGGCATTTATTTTTTCTTTTGCATCAATAGCCATTGCATTCAGCATTACTTCTCTATCTAAATAAGGAGTTAATGCAGTAAACTTTAATTTTTCTGCAAGAGTGCAATCTCTTACTAAATCACGCTTCCACATTTTTTTTAGGCCGTTCCAGCATTCTTCATTTATATTGTCTGAAGAGCCAGTATCTTTGCTTCCATATTTGATGTCTGCCGTAAGGATATCTTTATTTCCAGCATCCGCATGCCTTTGATAGCCTGCAAATATCTCCTCGCTACCAAGGCCAGAGAAGAAGATGTTTATCTTGTCTTTTTTTGCTTCTTTAACAGCTGCATAAACTACAGTAGCAACACCAGCTGCGACTATGTTTGTGATATTTTGGTAAGAATTATTTGGGGTTGAGTCTTTTGCTAAAAATTTTAAGTTTAATAATTTTATGACTTTTTTTAGGATTTTTTCAATATCAGCTAGCCCTAACTTGACCACTTTTATCTTAAAGCCCAACTGCTTTGCTGCTTTTTGCGCAACTATTACATCTTCTGCATTATTATAGCCTACAGTATAACAGGTAAAATCAGGATCTGCTTTAGAATTTTTGGTTTTTTGTTTTTTATCAGAATAATTTTTGCACAGATATGCAATTGTCGTTGAGTCAACTCCGCCGGAAAAGAATATGCCAAAGCGTTTTTTTGGAATTCTTGATGTCACTGCATTTATTATTGAAGCTTTTAACTTGTCCTGATTTGAAAAATATTTAGTTTGCTTCAGAGTGAGAATTAAGTTTTGCCAATAATTTTCTGGAATTAATTTACCTTCTTTTAAGTAGAGTTCTGCCATAATCAATGCAAAGAATAATATAAATAAAAACTTAATGGTTTAAGGGATGAAAAAGAATTATTATTAACTAAAATTACTGATTCTTAACATGCACGTCCATCTGTGGGAATGGGATGCTGATTCCTGCGCTGTTAAGAGCATCATAGATTCTTGTGTTGGCCTCTTCTCTGACCTTAAACCTATCCTTATAATAAGCTACCCAAATCAATGCATCAAAGTTCAAGCTTGAAGCGCCCATCTCCTTAAAATAAACAATTGGCTCAGGATCTTTTAAAATGCCCTTTATCTTTAATATTTCAGCCATAACAAGCTCTTTTACTTTTGTGATGCTGCTGCCATATGCAACACTGAACGGCACCACGACCCTAATCGTAGTATCTGGCATCACATAGTTCACAATCTTTGAATCTGCCAACTTTCCATTTGGAATAGTGATAAGCTCATTGTTTCTTGTCTTTATCTTTGTGCTGCGAAAGCCAACATCTATCACTGTACCTTTTGTCTGGGCATCTATTTCAATATCATCTCCAACCTTAATTGACTTGTCAACAATCATAGAAACGCCGCCAAAGATATTGCCCAAAGTATTCTGCAATGCAAAAGCAACTGCAACTCCTGCAATACCTAAGCTTGCTAACAATGGCCCGATCTTGATGCCCCATGAATCCAGCAAGAACATCAGGAATATCAAGATTACAACAATATATGAAAACCTGTCTAATAGCCCTATAAGCTGATCGTCTGCTGTTGATTTAGTTTTAGCTGCCCATTTCTTGCCCCACTCATGGATAATGATCTTAAGCACACCTATCATCATATATCCAACGATAGTGATAATGAATGTGCTGATAATATGAAATACATAAAAACTGAGGTTCTCTGGCAGAGCTAAAGGAATCAATGCAAATCTGATGCCTGCCAATAAAAGAATCAGTGAGATTGGACGGCTGATCTTTGCAAGTATCAAGTCATCTATCTTTGTTTTTGTCTTGCTTGTAAAATGCTTTACGTACTTTTCAAGAATATAGTAGACTATTTGTGAACCTAAATATACAGCTACTAGAATTATAGCTGCCTTAATGTATTTGTTTTCAAGCAGATACCAATAGCCATTAACAACTTCATTTGTAAGTTTATCTTGCAGTGCCATATAATCTAAAAAAAGCAAGTTATATTTAAAGATTACGATAATGATTTTTCCTGCAAAAACAGAAACTATTATAAACAATCCGTAATAACATAATAAGATAAATAAAGGTAAATAGATTTAATAACAGTAAATTCCTAGAAAGAAATAATAATAATAATAATAAACAACAGGTGGTTTTAATGGCTGAACAGGTAAGCAAAAATGAGCAAATAGGGTTTCACAAAGGTGCTTTAGCTACATTAGCAAAAGAAAGAGAAGAAATGCAGAAAGTCCTTGCTATAGTTGAGCAGTTAATGCAGCTTCATATCAAAGGATTGAAAGATCTTGGAGTAGACTTAGTTGCTCAAGCGCAGGAAATGCAGAAAGAAAGTAAGCAAGAGAAAAAGCTGGCTGGCAAAAAAAAACCGATTGAAGATCTGCTGAATAGATAAGTGAGTTTTTTATTTAATTTATTAGATATTTCTTGAATTTACAATACAATTTTTATATTATGGTTAATTCCTGGGTTTTATGAAATTTTTATTCAACTGCTCAGGACATGAGAATATAATTGCTTTGCATAGAAATACTATTGAGTTCACTAGAGACAAAATGCTAAGCAAAGATGGAGATTGTATTCTTGGAGTTAAAGCTGATTTTGATGCAAATGAATTGGTTAAATTTTTGAAGAAAGTTAAAAACATTAGAATAACTCTTAAAGCTGATGACATCTCAGATGAATTTTACTGCAAAATTAATAAAGATTTCAATGATGAGCATGAGATTGTTTTTAGGATTACTGAATTTAATAGCAAAAGAACACTTGGCGTTATGGCAACCAAAGCTGCGAAAGACATTAATAGAGAATTAGTCGCTAAAATGAAGAATCCTAATGCTAAAATGAATATTGTTTTTGAGGCAGTAGAATGAAAAAGCACCTAAGCAACAGCGAAGTTAAAGAAATAAATTTGCAGCTGAATAATATGTATAAGTTAGAGAATTTTATTGACAAGAAAGACGTTGCAATATTGGAAGATAATATCCTGAAGATAAACAATAAAACTGCATTCTTTTATTATAATATGACCAACACAACTAAAATAATTATACCAACATTAAAGAACATATTGGAAAATAAAATGTTATATGAAAAAATTAAGAAAGTAACTGTTGATATGGGAGCGGTCAAGTTTGTTGTTTCTGGAGCAGATATTATGAAGCCAGGGATTGTTAATTTTGATGATGACATTGCGAAAGATGGAATTGTTTTAGTTGTTGATGTCAATCACAAAAAGCCATTGGCTGTTGGAATAATGAGGTTTTATGGAGAGGAAGCTAAAGCTATCCAGAGTGGAAAAATTGTTAAGAATGTGCATTGGATAGGGGATAAGGTTTGGAATTCCGGATAAAATCCTTAATGATTTAGCACTTTAGAGTGGTTAAAATAGAAAGGTTTATAAATCTTATCTACACTAATTAAAAGTATGGCTGAATTAAGCGATATTGCTGGTAGAGTATTTACGGATGAGAGATATTATAATCCGAATGTTCCTTCTTTTAGTGAGCTCTCTAAAATAGGAAGACCTGAAATACCTTTTGATCAAGTCAGAGAAAAAGGAGAGCCATATGCAATTAGATTAAAGTATGGTAATGAGGAATTTGATAGAGTAAAGCAGCAATTAATAGCAGCAGCTAAGATGCTTTATGGACTTAATGGAAAAGATAGGGTACATATAGAAGAAATAGCAACAATGCCTTTCTGCACTACTAACCCAATAAGAGTTATCGTGACAATTAACCAAAACTCTAGAAGAACATTCTACATAAAAAATTCTGTACCTCAAAGATATTATGGAAAAGCATTGTATAATATTTTAGTCCCTGGAAAAGATATAAACTTCAGATTTTCAGAGAATGGGCTTATTGTAGATGCAGTGCCAGGAATAGTAGAGGCTCAGCATACTGCTGACCAAAGAAGAGCTTTAATGAACAATTCGACATACGTCGATAATCTTGCCAAGATGAATGTGTTTACAAATTTAGTATTTTTAGATGATATTGCTAAAAATGAGGGTAATTTATCAGTAGATGATGCTAAATCAATATATCTTCTTGACTTTGATCAGGCATTTAGAGATGGAAACTATAATCTTTTAGAGAAGTTGCCTCCTGAAAAAAGACAAATGTTAAGATCATTAGTTGATATTATGAGACAAGAAAGAGCCAGAATCAAAGAACATGCGTTAAGAAATAAGCAAAGACTTAACGCTTTGTTAGATGCATTGTCTACAGAAAAAGATTTTGATGATTTTGCCTGGCAAAGAGGTTCATTAGATTTAGGAGATTTACTGAGAAGAGAATTTAGAAAAGAAGGGATTGAACTTTAATAAACAGAGCCGATCCTCCTGTTCTTGCTGACAAAGTTCATAAGCCTATTGTCCTTGACTTTGCCTGCGCCTAGGAAATCAGCTGAATGTTTTCTACCATTATCTTTTTCACCATCATTCTTGCATCTCATGATGAGAAAGCCTGTATTTTCATGTTCAACTTCAATGTCTTTGCCGCGCAGCCATGTCCTTTCCTGGCCTTTAGAGAGCTCAAATACATTCTTCTTTGCATCTTTGCCTAAAAGCTGAGTGCCTTCGATGCTTAATCTTACCTGATTGTTGTGAAGCTCTCCGATGTACATGCCTAAAGAATTAATGCGAACTTTAGAAGTATCAAGCATCCCAAATTCCTTGTTGACAATAAAGAGCTTGTTGTCTTTATTCATCAATAAGACATGGCCCTTTAACAAGAGAGAATAGTCTGCACCATATTGCGACTCAAGCACGCTTAAAATCTCTTTTGTCTCTTTGCTGTTTAATATCCTAAGGTTTTGCATAGTGAAAAATAAGAATTGCTATGATTTTAAAAAACTTTGCATAAGAATACCTATTTGTCGTCGAAAAGACAAAGATTTAAATAATAGAAATAGAATAACTATTAAACAGGAATTAGCAAAAAATAATAACAATTATTTATGTTTTGAGGGATACCATGTTC
>JACPBN010000035.1 GCA_016180275.1 Candidatus Woesearchaeota archaeon | reverse complement strand
GCATCATTGATTACGTCCCTTGCTTCTTCTGCACTTTCAAATTCTTTATAACCATCAAAATGAATTTCAAAAAGATATGAAGCTGCTCTAATAGCATTAGTAATAGTTTGCTCATTTATGCCTATTTCTCTGGAATGCACTGCTATCCTATCTGCCAATGACAAAGATTTGGATTTGATGTCATTATCAGAGATATTATATATCTGCTTGAATAATTCAGTGACTAGCCCGAATGGAAGTGTGCGTTTTTGAGTATCCCAGATGAAATGAATAGGCTTAATGCCTTCAGATTCTTCTAAATCAAGGCGAAAATTATTCAGCAAGGCAGTTTTACCAACACCTTCATCTCCTTCTAATAATAAACAAGCAGTATTTCCATCTTTAACTGAGTGATATCTGTCTTGTAATGTAAATTGGATAGAATCTCTGCCTAAAATATTAATTCTGCCAGGTCTTAGCTTTTTTTCTAATGGTGAATATGCAGTTAAGCCTGACTCTTGTTTAGTTTTACCTTCAACAGGTATACCGTCGGTAAATCTAAATCTCTGGTCTAATAATTCATAAGTTGCTTGAGAAGTTAAAATACTGCCTTCTTTGTCCGCTGCCATTAATCTTGCAGAATCAATAATGGGATTGCCGCTGGAAGTTATCTCTGATCTTACTTCATTTCCAATATTATCAAGCGTTACGTCACCTGAGGCTATACCTAATTTCACTCTAAAATCTAAGCCTAGCTCTTTTCTTAAGTCTGCAGTACGTTGTTTAATTGCAAGCGCTGCAGCAACTGCCCTATTAGCATGATCACCATGTGTGTCATATAACCCAAAATAAGCAACTTGGGTATTTTGCGTTATTTTGTCTACTTCTCCACCTAGACCATAAATAAGAGAAATAATCTGGCTATGGATTAAATTTAATCTTTCTCTATTTTCAGGAGTTAATGTTATGCCATATAAGCCTATATATAGTATAGAGCCAGGAATAACTTCTCCCTGAAAGACAGAGCCGTGCCTAATCAATGATTCTAATTTTACTTTACCTATGTATCTCTTAGCAATAGTTTCTATATTTTTTAATTGACCATAATCAGATTTTAATAACTTAACATTACTATCTGTGATATCTGCGTTAATAAGTGATGGCCGAGATAGTACTAACGTAGATAAATCAGGTTCTTCAACTTTAGTGGGCTGAAACACATTAAATCCTGGTTTTGCGGTATCTAACGAAATCCAATTACCAGTTATGGTAGATGGTGTTAGTGCCCCATAAAGTTCAGGACTTACTACAAAAGTACCTACTCTGGTTTTTGATTGTAAATATTCTGCATTTTCTATGGGATTTCCTAATGCCACCAATGCTGCTCTTTCATTACTGCCTATAGTTGTTAAATTAACTGTCCCATAGTCAGCTGCTATCCTAGCTTCTAAGTTAGTTGCTCCACTACTTTTTATCCTTCTCATTTCTTCTTGAAAATTATGCCCAATAGCAACTGCAGCATGAAAAGGTCCTGGATGGGGTGAGAACACATTGAACAAATGCTGCTGAGAATCTCCAACAAATGACTGGACAGAAGAACCATATCTTAAGCCCTCTCTTATCAAGAGGTTATGCAATATCTGCAATTCTATCTTAACAGCTGTAGCATCACCTACCTCTCTATGAATTGCTCTTGTAAATCCCGTTGACCTAACAACATCCATGTCTATTACTGCTGCATTAGGCGCTTCATGCCAAATAACTTCACCATCTTTTTCTTGAAGAAAGGCTAGCCTATCAACACCAAGATGTGATTCTGTAACTTTTTTTATAGTCATCAATCTATTATACTCTGTTCGAGAAATTCTGACTAAGTCTGGAGCTGCTTCTGCACCCATTTTCATCTAACTAGCTGCTTATCTATTTTAAACTTTTCCATTTTTTGCTACTCTTCAGTTATTATCTATATATAGAAACTTATTTAAAGTCTTAAAATATATGACTAAACTAATTGAATAAAAACAAAATTATATCTAAAATAATAAAATTAAATAAAAAATGAGATTATGCCAATTATTAAAATTCAGTGTACTTTTTACAGTAGGCATGCTTCTCAGCATTATTTTTGTTTCTTTGGCGCATGCATTGGACCTGAGCAATTATCCAGAGCCATTTGCTGTAAATTCTGTGTTTGACGCAAGCTTGGTTGTTGGAGATAATGCAAAGGCAAGCGATGTCATAGGCGTTACTGATATAGGGATGTCATTGCAGTTTGATATGCAGAAAAAGAGAACAATTGTAAGGCAAGGATGCGGCGAGTATGAACTCAACGAACTGGTACGAGTAGGTATTGGTGCTGCTAAATTAGCAAGCAAATTAAAAGGAAAAGAGAAATCTGAGAATCTGATCATAGTAGGCGGACCATGCGCAAATTCTGTTGCAGCTTTCCTATATGGTTATCCTGAAGATTGTACTAGCGGCTATGAGTATGGCAAAGCAAAAATAAAATTCTTTGACCATAAGAATGGAAAGTTTGCTTTGCTTGTAGCTGGATTGACAGATGAAGACACCAGGGCAGCTGCGCAGGTAGTTGCTAATTATAAAGAATATAAAGATGCATTTGTTGGAAATGAGCTAATTGTTACGGATACGTCTTTAAGCAAGCCTAAAGTGACAAGGTTGAAATAAAAATTTTTTAGTTTATTTATTTCTTCCTATATCCAAATATTTTATTGTAAGTTGGATGATCACATATCTCAAATACAACAGAAATGACTTTAACTTCATCGCCGGTTACATAGTAGAGCATTCTCCAAAACTGAGATAATTCTATTCTAAATAAATTTGGCAGATGGAGCAACTCTCTTGGAATTAATTTTTTTGGAACATTATCACCTGCAAATGGATTTGTCTTTAGCATATTAAGCCAATACTCAATGTTTCTTAGTAATTTCATATCTGCCTTAGGCGGTGTTTTGCCCTCTGCTAAGTAAGAATTAACATTATGCTCTAGTTTTTGTAAAGAGATTTCTGCATTGCCAATTAGCTTTACAATCTTCTGTTTGTCCTTTAAGTCCATGTTCTTCCTTTTTTCATAATTAATGTTATATCTTCTTTTGGCATAAATATCCAGACAACACCAGATGGAGTAAATTCTATTTTGCCACTTTTTTGAAGATATTCAAGAATGTATTTAAGGGTATAATGATGCACTTGGTTAGGCAATCTCCTTTTTAATTCTCCAATTGTTAACACTTCTTTTGCTTCTTTTATGGTTTGTTCTACCATTAATACAGTATCAAGTGTAGGGCTATGCTGAAGTTTTTCCGGCTTTTTTAAGAATAGTTGTTGCATATTTACCACCTTTAATTATAACTATATAAATAATATGTATAAGTATATAAATTTTTCTATCTATATGGCTTTTACAGCATTCTTCCATAAAAGATATTATGCTTATCCACAGTAATCTTAATATTTACTATTTCCCCAACCTTTGCTTTGCAGTTAGGGACTAAGATGGCTCGATCTTTAGCTGCAGCTAATCTGTCTGAGAAAAATCTCCCATAAGAGACTATTTTCGCTTTTACCTTATCGTTTTTTTTGAATGGCTTTGGTAAAGGAACTGTTTTATGAAACTGCATGTCTTCCGGAACTGAAAGCAAGCTTATGTTGTATTTTTTTTCTAATGGCTCCAATCGCTTGCGAAATTCTTCCATTAAAATTGAAGAGATTGGGTTTCTGCCTGCAGAATAAGGCAGGAAGTTTTGTATGCCTAAAATTACCCTAAATTTTGCTTTTTCCTGAAGAAATTTTGCAAATTTGATTATCTCTTCAATCTCATGCTCATTAACACCAGGCAGATAAACAGGTGCTATTACTAGTTCGCATTTTTGCACAATATAGTGGGCAAGTTTTTTCACATATTCAACATTATATGCAGTGCCTGCTGCCTTATTTGCTGCTTCTTGGCTGACTGCATTTAATGAAAGATTAATTCTTGTTAAGCCAGCAGCCGTCAGCTCATCTATTTTTGATTTTGACAATAATGTGCCATTTGTGATTAAAGAAATTGAACGAACTTTTTTTATTGCTTTTAAGCCAGCTATCAGTTCTGGTAATTGTGCATAAGTAGTTGGCTCTCCATGGCTGTTAATGTAAATGTCAATAAATTCTGAGTTTTTTTTGTCTGTTAATTTCTTGAATTCTTCAATAAGATAATCTTTCTCGACGATAAAATCTATCTGCTTTCTGCTGTCAATGCCTTCATCAACTGAGCAGAAAATGCAGTTAATATTGCAGCCAGTAATTGGCTTTATTTCAATGCAAGTTGTGTTTCTGTCTGTCATGCCGATAAAAGCTGTTCCAATCAACGGAATGCCTGATTTTTTATGCACGTAAACTGCTTGTTTGTCAAAAAGCCTGTTTTTTAAGTTAGGAATATAGTTTGCGAGCAATTGGTTAAATAACAATGAAGCTTTCTGCTGGCTGATGTTTTCAAATGATAATTCGCTTTCATTTATCAGGTAAAATCTGCCAATTGACTCTAATGCAGCTAAAGGAATTTTAAAATAAAATGACCTAAGCAGATTCACTTTTAATTCATTGCCTTCTATTGCAAATGCCAAATCATGAAATTTTAATTTTGCAAGGTTTTTTTTATTAATCTGCTGTAAGATTTCCCCCATTTTATCGAGAATAAATAAGGCAACGTATATAAAGCTATCTGGAATAGTGATTTATTTTTAACTTATTTTACGTCTACAAAATTAATAAGAATATTTATAAATCAACGATGCTTCTTTTAACTAATTCTATGGATTAAATGCAATTAAAAGTATGGATAGCAAATTAGCGGGGTGATATAATGTCTGAACAGGCAGCTAAAGAAGTCAATATAACATATGAGACCCTATTTGAAATGCTCAGGCTAGAGAAAAATAGAGAAGAGCTGCAGAAGATTGACCCTGAGTTTTTTAGCCATGTTCTGGCTTATCTTCGTGAAAAACTGCAGGTATTAAATGCGTCTAAGCAAAGCATTTTTGGAGATGAGCAGCAGGAAAATACAAGAAAGCAGCTTGAGACTGTAAAGAAGATAATTAAAGAGCTTTATGAAAAACGAGAGAAAAAGATCATGATGATGGCATTATTTAAGTGCAGGGAAAAAACTAATGTTATGGATACTTCTTCAATATTGAAAGAGGAACAGATCTTATTTTTACAGCTGGTTAATATATTGGATAGCTTCAGAAATAGCCTCCTAATGAATCTGCTTGAATTAAAGGAGATTGGGACAAAAGCTGTTGAAATGCCTCAGCATAAAAATAAGGGTTTGGTTAATAATAACAGGACTAACACAGATAATAATATAAGAAGTGAAAGCAGTAATAATGGTGCTAATGTTAATACTCAACAAATAACTGCTGCAAATGAAAATACAGATGCAGATGCTTCTGCTGCGCTTAAACTGCTGAGGATACTTGAGCAAGTGCCTCAATTTGTTGGAACAGATTTGGAAGTCTATGGCCCTTTTATACCAGAGGATGTTGCTAATATCCCAGCAGATGTTGCAAATTTGCTTGTTGAGACTGGAAGTGCTGAGCAAATGAAAAACAATTAGAGAATGATTAAATGATAAATAGATTACAGGCAGTTTAGGATTTATAGACGAAAATTTAGCTTATGAAACGAAGACTTTATAAATAAGTAATTAATTTTTAGTATAGTTATTAATAACATGTTAACTTTGATAAATGATGTGATCAAACATGAAGATGCCAAAAATCAAGAACAGGTATTGTCCTTACTGCAAGAAGCATACTGAGCACAAAGTTACTCAGGTTAAAAAACAAGCTGCAAGCAGTTTAAAATATGGAAGCAAAGTCAGAGCTAGGAAAAGAGGAAAAGCCCGCGGCTCAGGCAATTTAGGGCGTTATTCTAAGCCAGCAGTCACTAGCTTTAAGATGACTGGAAAGAAAAGCACTAAAAAAACAGACTTAAGGTTTGAATGCAAGGAATGCAAGAAGCAGCATACGCAAAGGTATGGCTTCAGGGCAAAGAAGGTCGAGTTTAAGTAAATAGAAATAATATTTTTTCTTATTCTTGCATAATTTATCCATTTATACTTGTTCAGCTTTATGTAATAATAGGAGAGTATTGCGTGTTGTCTTATTTTATGTGTGAGTAAATGGCATTGCCCGGAAAAACTTGGCTAAGTTATATGGATTTGTGTTCGTCATATAATGGCAGTCGCCGTAGCTTTTGATATTGGTGTAGCTAAACAAATACAAAACTTCTAATCAAGCCAGCCTCTTCTCCTGTATCTGCATTAACTGCGCTAACTAATCCTTCTTTTGTTCTTGTAATTTTTACATTAATTCCTGCAAATGCATCATCAATCAACTGCTTCTTGAAGAATGCTTTCATAGCTCTCATTAGAATCAAAGCTTACTGATTTATGTGTGTGAAAGTTACTTTTGCTTCAATATATTGCTGATTAGTACAACCTAATAAAAAAACTAATGCCATGCTTAAAATTATAATAAATCTTTGTCTCATTACATATATAATTATTTACCTCTATAAAAATACACTATATTTTTAACCCTAAACTATATATAGTTGTTATGCTTTTTATGATTAAAGAGAGAATGAGTTATGGCAATAATATCATACACAGATCATCTGAATCTGCGGTTAACAGTAAGAAAAATATCTTATAGTTATCCAAGAAAGATATATGAAAAACCCGAACAAAACTATTTTGATAATACAGAAAACAATTTCATCTCAATCAAGAAGCTTTATTATAACAAAAAAGTCAGAAATATTATGATTGCATATGAGAAGACAGGAAATAGGGTGAATATCATTACAATTCATCCAATCACCGATGAAAAAATAATCAATAGATTAATAAACGGGAGGTGGGTAAAAAATGGATAAGAAATACAATTATGATGAAAAGTCAGATTCACTTTATATCTATTTGAAAGAAGGCGAGGAAGAAAGCAGCGAAGAAATAGTCCCTGGCATAAATATAGAATTAAATAAAAAAAATGAAATAATAGGATTAGAAGTGCTTAAAGCATCTAGGTTTGGCAAAAACTTAGTGCAAAAAATAGCATTGAAACATTAAAAAAATTATCTCTTCGTCAGCCTATTGTGTGAATTATTGAATATCATCTCAACAGAAACATCTTCTGGCTTATAATTGCCCTCTTTCTGTCTGAAAGTTGACTGTTTAACTCCGGATTCCTCTAATCCTTTCAGCTGATGGTTAGAAATTATTGCCGTAGATTCTGATGGTGCTGCTGAATCTGCACTCTCCATCGTGTTTTCTCTGATAGAAATGTTCTGCTCAATCTTTCTATTCTTCACTTCTTCCAGCAGTGAATTTACTGCATTAATGCTCTTTGAAAAATCATTCAGCTTTGCATTTGTATCTTCATAGAATTTTGCAAAGAACTTGTCAAACTTCTGCAGAAACTCTTCAATCTTTCCTAATCTTTCTGCAGCGTCAGATGAGATCTGACTAACCTGCTCTTGTGATGCTTGTGACTGAGAAGAATGTGAACTTGATGATGTCTGTGCATGCGGTTGTTGTGCTTGCGCACTCTGCTTTAAGCTGCCGTTTATATTCTGCTCACTCACAGGAATAATTTTGACTGGCATATGCCTTTTTTCCTGAATCATCTTAAATGCTTCACCAATATCAGCAGCTATCTTGTTATTGACCAAATCCTGCGCTATCTTCCTGTCTTTCTGTATTTGTTCTAAAAATTCCATGTTACCACCTTCTTTTGTCTTTTCATTTGATGTCTTTAGTATTATCTAAAGTCTATATTGTTAGGCTATTTAAAAAATTATTGTATATACTAAAAATTATAATTAAACTAGACTTCAAACAATTCATCATCTTCTTTAAGCTGTTCATATTCTTTCTTTGCTATGAGTATATTTTCTTTCTTAGCAATGGCAGGCGGTGCAGGCAATGGCACTTCTTTGTTAAAAAACTGGAATCCGAGCATAAGTGTTAAGACAGACAACATTAAAACAGTAAAAAATGAAACTGCATTGTATTCTGCATACTTTATCTTACTCAATTCTTTTTCAACAATAGCCAATCCAGTAATGCCTGTATTTTCATCTATAATAGTGCTGATTACAGAGCCAAAAAACATTAATAGCATGGCTGCAATGCTTCCGTATACTACCAATAGCTCTTTTTTACTTATGTCTTGTTTTTGTAATTTATCTTTTAAATTCTTTTTTGGCATTTTATTATCTCTTAACTAACTTTATGTTTACTCATATATAAACTTTTTTTGTTTTACCTCAAATATTTTCTTAATCTTTTTTCCTCTCTAAACACTTTCATGATAATCTCTTTTGGCCAGCCTTTGCTGTGCAATGATTTTGCGATCTGGTCATGCTTATATCCTCGCTGGAACGCATCTTCGATAAAAGCAACTAAGCTGTCTATGTTGGAATACACCTGCTTGCTCTCCTGCTGTTTTATTGCATGTTCAACATCTCTTGGATTCCAGCCTCGCTTTACTAAATCATGCATTATCTGCTCTCTAGAATAATTCTTTTCTTTCAAATTGTTGATAAACATAGCAAGGACTTCATGATGCGCTGTTTTTTCTGCAGCTTTCTGAACCTGTTCGGTGTATTGTTGATTTTTTACCTGCTTTTGCTGAACATTATTTGCTTGTTTATTTTGTGAATACAGTTTATGTTGTAAATACATTTGATGCTCTTCTTGCTTTAATCCAGGCGGCAACTTTCCATGCTCCATATAATATTTTTCAATTGCCCATTTTCTTTTTTCACTCCTTTTTTTCCCTTGTATGCTTGTAACATAAGTTAATACACCAATGAATGTTAAGATTGCTAATCCCAATAATGCCCAGCCTTTTAAACTGAGATTATCTTTTTTTATATCTTTTATATCTTTTTTAGCTATGGTAATATTTTGCACAACAATGCTGATATCATCTGGTGTAGTAATTGTCCTATTTATTTTTCTAAGAAGTATTAAAGCATTCAGATTCTGTTCATTCTCTATAACCTCATTCAAATTCTGCAATGAAAATGTAGCTTTATTCTCATTAATATTTGTTAATATGATTATAATATCGTTTATTCCATTGTCATTCAAATCAAGCTTTAATGGGGTTGTTAATTGCAAATCAACATTTGCATATCCTGGCTTTATGCTGATTTCTGCATTGCTTTTTCCTATTAGTTCTGTTTCCATATGGTAAACATTATTGTCCATTACAAACCTAACTCTATCATATCTCATAATCTCGACAGATTTCATTGCGCCATTTTCCAATATGCCTATACTGATGAGCTCACCACTTCTTGAAATGCTTCTTCCATTGCTATCACTGTCTCTTATTCCACAGCTTTGCTCTAATGCAGGCATGGCTGTTGTTGTGCCGCATTTCTTTGCGTCATTGCAAGCTCTTGCCTGCCTATTGCTGCTACAGCTTGTCCATTCACTACAGCTCCATTGCTCAATGCAATTTGCAAGCTCTTGCACTCCAGAATTTCTTAAACCAGAGATCTTGTATAATTTTATGTTAGAATTATTAACTGATGTACTATTTATTACGGTATTCTCGCATCTATAATTAGATCCTGTGCTTGGTGCTGAAAAATTTCCAGGGCAGAACAGCAATGTCTCATTTACTTCATTGCATGCCTGTGTTATATTAGCTAGATTTTCAATCTCTGCATCTTTAATGCAGATTTCATTGCTTATACTTAAGTCATCAATATAAAATGTCTTGGTCTCGCCTTTTTCTAGCTCTAATCCGCTGACAAACATCCCTCCCGAAATTCCATCTTGTTTTGTCTCAACAATAATCTTTTCTAAATCAAGCACTTTATTTGTGAAATTAAATTTAAACTCTAATCTAGGCTTATTATCATCAGCAAATTTAACAACTTCCGTTTTGTTAAATGCTTCACTTAGATTATCTTTGTCGCTTATCTTTAATGTGAAATTCTTAATATTTGTATTTGCAAGCGTATTATTTCCTTTAACCTTATCTTTATCATCTAAAATTCCGTCATTGTCAGTGTCTGCAGTAAATTTATCATCTGCTATATGATCTGGACAGCCGTCGTCATCTTGGAATTTATTGTAAGTTTCTGGATTAAATGGACATGAATCATTGTGATCTAAAATTGCATCACCGTCAACGTCACCTGTTATTTTATAATCAACTACATCAGGACAGCCGTCGTCATCTTGGAATTTGTTAAAGTTTTCACGATCTTGTGGACAAGAGTCAGTAGCATCAGGAATTGAGTCATAATCAGAATCCATAGCTTCTTGGGAAGTTACACCTGGAATTTCAGGACAGCCGTCCCAATCCAATTGACCGTTAATGTTTTCTGGTTCAGTTATACACGAGTCCCATCTGTCTTGAATGCCATCATCGTCAGTATCTGGAAATGTGTATCCTATGCCAGTATCAGAAACTGTGTCAGGACAGCCGTCGTCATCTTGGAATTTATTGTAAATTTCTGGAATTTCAGGACATGAATCCAAAATGTCAGAGATTCCATCTCTGTCGATATCTCTTGATGCTATATTGTCAGGACAACCA
>JACPBN010000034.1 GCA_016180275.1 Candidatus Woesearchaeota archaeon | reverse complement strand
TTATTTCAGAGGGAGTGACCCAGATAATGTTTACTTCAAAGTCTACTCTATGCCAACTGCTGCAATAAGTGATTCAAGTGTAAGTTGCGACAGGCCAAATGAAGCTCCCAATGCATCAAACGTAAAAGTACTGCCGCTCAATGCTTCTTTAGGAGATGACTTAATCTGCAATTACAGCTATCTAGATCCAGAGAATTTTGAAGAAAAAGATTCAACTTACAAATGGTATAAAAATGGTGTTAACCAGAATATAAGTTCACAAACTTTGGCAAAAGGCAATCTATCTTTAAACGATAAATGGGCTTGCTATGTAACTCCAAGCGATGGTCTTCTTAACGGAACAGAAAGAGTTAGTTCAAACAATGTTACAATCGTATCAACAATCTCAAACCCTAAAATGTATGTTGAAAGCCAGCAAGCATGGAATAAAGCCGGCTCATGGGCAGGAGAAGAATATGTTTATGATTTTGAGGACGAATTAAACAATGCGTTAGACAGCTGCACAGCAGATTCTGAAGGATATTGCAACATTACCCTTTCATTTAGCTCAGATACTAACGGCACATTAAACCTGTCAAACATGGAAATCTATTATGTTATTCCAACAAGTGAGTCAAATATCACAATTAATAACATGTCTATCGTATACTCAAATAATCTTAATAAGATATTCGAGTTCATAATCCAAAATCCAACTTCAACTGCTCTAAACGCATCATGGTCAATGGACATGGGGGATGGCACAACAATTACAAGCAATCAGAACATTACTTTGACATCGAGAGAACCTGCTCTTGTTTTTGTTGAATATAACTATACAAATAAAGGAGCCTACGCCATAAATGTAACAGCAAGAGCAGGAAACCTAATCTCCTCTGCAAACATCAGCGCTTATGTTGGCGACATTATTATTACAGAGTTTTCAGAAATTTATGCTAACAAGCTAAACACTCTATTTGCTTTTACAATATTGAACAACAAAAATTCAGCTCTTACAAACATAAACTGGAGCCTGAATACAGGAGAAACCACAATATACACAAACAATCTTTTTAATCTCTCATCTGGAGAGACTATTTTGGTATTTGTCGAGTATAACTATACTAATTACGGAACTTATACTATAATTGCAGCAGCAAATGCCACAGGAATCTCACACTCAAAAACTATATCAACAGCAATAAGGCCTCCTCTTAATATTTACAATCTATCTCATCTGTATGCTAATGGCTTAAATAACCTCTTTGAATTTAGAGTAGAGAATATTGCGAGTTGGGGGATTAACTTTACAAATGTAAACTGGTCATTTAACACAGGAGAAAATATAATCAGAGCAGATAAGCTTACAAGCATTGCTTCAAATGAAAGCATGTTGTATTATATAGAATATAACTATACAAATCCAGGAAAATACATAATAAATGCAACAGTATTTAACGGAACATACACCAATTCAGCGAATATAACTGTTGAAATCTCTCCAATAAATGTATATGACTTAACTAATATCTATTCAAATTCATTGAACAGATTGTTTGGCTTCAAAGTCAATAACAGAAATAGCTGGAATATAAACATCACAAACCTAAATTGGACATTCAATACCGGTGAAAGCAACATCTCCGCAAAATTATTGACACAAATAGCTAAAAATGAAACAGTGCTATATTATCTTGAATATAATTACACCAGTGCAGGAACATATAACATAAATGTTACAACTTTTAATGGAACTTACTCAGATTCAGAGCAGATGCAGGTAACAGTAAGCTAAAAAATAACTAACCTATCCTCTTCTCAATCTTTGCATCCTTAATATCATGCTCTTCATAGGGGTAATTGTTTCTTATCAGTGTGCTGTTCTGGAAAAACCTAGAGCTTGGGCAGTATCTAAGTGAAAGGCCTTCACTTGCCCTTAGTGTGTCTATTTTTGTCTGCGAATTTATCTCATCTTTAATGTTAATTCCATTATTGCTGATATTTATCTCTCTCGTTAATCTAATCCTGCTTTTCTTGCTCGGCAGTATGAAGATCTTTTTCATCAAAGGGATAATCTTTCTGCCAACAAAAAAGCTGGCTATCCTCAGTAGAAAATGCTGGACGGTTGTCGGAGTATGGAACTTTGCCCTGTAAAAATAACTTTCAACTTTTAATATATTGTTGGTGTAATTTTCAGGGCTTGAAATCTCTGCCTTGTAGCCATTATTGATCCAGTTTGTAACATATACTTTACTGCCTATAAATGCACGGTAGCCGCAGTCATTTAATATCTTTCTTTTTGTCTTTTTATCAAATACAGAAGTAACTCCTCCTTTAGAGAGTGCACAGATGATGTAATGCTTTTTATTGCTTACAATTGCTATCCCTGCGTTCTTGAAATATTTGAAAAACTCTTTCTGATAAGGCAATAATACGCTGGCATTCTTTCTGTACTTCTTATCTTTTATCTCTTTTCTTTGGTTATTCTCTGCCAATGCCCTTACAAAAGAATGAAACACATAATGAGCCAGATATCTGTCATCAACAGAATAATTTGATGCAGCATATACCATCAATCTCTCTGCAATCATGCCTGCTTCTGGGAAGTTGCATAAATTTGCAGCAATCTCAAAGCCTGCAGGTAAAAAATACTCTGTGTTTCTTGAGGCATAATCTCCGCCTAAGCTTCCATCAGGATGTATGAAGTATTTTATGAAATCAAATATCCTGATAATGCAATCTTTTGCTCTCTCATCTCTGCTTAATCTGTAATATTCTGCCATGAAGTTAAGGCTTACTGTAAGATATCCAATGTCTGCGCCGTTGTACTCTGCAAACCACCCTTCCTCATCCTGCAGGGCTAAGAGCTTTGAAAACTTCTTTTCAGCTTCCTGCTTTAGAAGCTCAGAGCTTAGAAATAATGCAGCATTATATACTGCGCACATTGATGCTATCTCCTGGTTTAATGCCTGCTTTTCAGGATTTCTTATCAGAAATTTTGCTGCTTTTAATATTGCATTATTAGTTTTTGCATTATCTATCTCCAATAGCTTGCATATCTCCACAGCTGAAAATAAGCTGAACACAGCTGCAGGAATGCTGTGCTCATTTGGCCAGTATTCATCAAAGCTTCCGTCATTGTGCTGGATCTTTCTCCAGTAATTAAGTGCTGCAGCTGCTGTCTCTTTAATCTCATTTTTAGCATAATAAATATTTCCAGGAAAATCATTCTTGTAAAGCAGTGCCAGGCCTAACCCGGACTGCTGTAGTATTGCACTTGAGAAATCCCTTACCTTATAATGCCAGAAATTCCTGTCGCAGCAACCAAAAGTAGGAGAATCTGTATCCCTGTCTATCTGCGTCAGTATCCTTGGCGCAAGCTGAAGCACAAAACTGATGTAAGGATTTGCCATAATTAGCATGTTATTGCATTCTGATATTAAAAGGCTTATGGTTTTCTATTTATTCACTTTGCATTCATGTCTGCCAAAAAGCCAAATACCATAATCTGTATGCCTGAGATTGTCGACAGGATCATCAGCATCAGCAGGCCTAAATGGCCTGTTATTCCTTTTGTCAAATGCAAATATACAAAATACAGCCCAATAATAAAACCAACAGAAAGCAAGCATGCTCCAATCGCTCCAAAAAACTTCAGTGGCTCATAATCCCTGTAAACTCTAAGAATATTAATCCATGCTTTAATAGCGTACTCTAATGGGTTTCTTATCAGCCTGCTGTTATTGTCTTTTCTTTTTGCAAAATATACCGGTACCTCGATTATTTTAAATTTTTCCCTTACTGCCCTTATTATCTGCTCCTGTGTATAAGTGTGATTAGAGATGATCTGAAGCCTTTCAGCGACATCTTTTGTAAATGCCCTGAAGCCTGTCTGCGCATCAGTTATCCTGGTTCTTGTAATTCCCGAGATAACTTTTGAAAAAGCCTTATTGCCAAATCTTTTTATCAACGGCATGCTCTCAATCTTTCCCAGGAACCTGCTTCCAAGCACCAAGTCATATCCCTGCTCAACATATGACAATAATTTTGGGATTTCCTCTGCCTTATACTGGCTGTCAGCGTCAAAATGCACGATCATATCTGCCTTAAGCTCAAGGCATTTTTTTATCTCTGTCCTAAAAGTTTCTGCCAAGCCATAGTTTCTAGGATGAGAGATGACTATTGCGCCCAGGCTTTTTGCAATCTTTGCTGTATTGTCAGTGCTTCCGTCATCTGCAACAAGGATCTTATATGCATGATTATACTTGGACTTTTCTAAAGAGCTCTTTATGCTGTTAATTACTTCAGGCAGCGCCTGTTCCTCATTGTATGCCGGAATTGTTATTATGATCTTTTTTGCCATTTTTACCTATTTGCTTTCTGTTAAATGCCTTTGCCATATATTAAATTAACGTATTTGTTTAGTTTGTGTGATAATCTCTTATAAAGCAGTGGCGACTGCCGACGAACACTCACTTAGATCAGCAAAGAGTTGCTCCTCCTCTACGCTTTGATAGTAGTTGTGATAATCGGATGGTATTGCGTGTTGTGTTAAAAAATATTTATTATAATGGCATTGCCCGTCGCAACTTACCACAGTTATTCTAAAATTGTGTTCGTCAAAAATTGGCAATCGCCACTGCTTTTGACGTTGTTGTAATTAACTGTTAAGATATTGTGCTGGCATTTAATGCTTCAGTTTTAACACTATTTGTGGTCTTGCTATACTTAAAAATCAAAAACACAGGCGCCTTCTGCAGGCCTTTTTCTGTTGCAATCTCCCTTTCAACAACCTTTACTAACTCAAAGCCCTTTGAGATTATATTATTTACAAGCTCCTGTGTGATAGGAAATGCCCAGTAATCACCATACTCCCAAATGCTTAGCTGCAGATAAAAATATGCTGCAGTAGAATTATTGTTTATAAAATCCATCAGCTCATTCAGATCCTTAAACTCAGGAGAGCCGTACATCACGCCTCCCTGTGAATGGAACTCAATGCCTGTGTACAAAGTGCTCGGTGATGTAGAGCCTACTAGTACTATGCTTTTAGAGGCATCAACATTCTGCCTGAGAAACTCTCCTGCTTCTTCATATCCTGTGTATGTAAATGCCTTTTGCATTGCAATCGAATCGCCTAATGTGTAATATCCATAAGCAACAAATGCTATAAGCAGCAAAGGGATAAATTTTGGGATGTTGATCTTGCCTAGCAGTCTTATATAGTATAAAGCTTCATATATCCCAATCAATGCAAGCAGGAAAATGACAGGCAACACAGGCAAAATATACCTTGGCTGGACAAGTGTCCTATAGACTAAAAATACCCCATAGCCAACAATAAGCCATGAAAGCATGAGCAAGTGCTCTTTTTTCCTGTATATCAATGCAAATAATGTGCCGATCAAAAACAGCACGATAATTGTCCAGCTTACCATATATGGCAGAATATTTACAAAGTCAAAATACAATGTAAGATTTGCAAAGATGTTCCTATAAATATAGTGGCCCTGCCAGAGCAAAAATAAGGCAACCAGACAAAGCACAGCATAAAATATTTTTTTCCTTACGAAATGCTTCAGCTCTTTTCTGTCTTCTGTCAATGTAAATCTTAAAATATAATACAGTGCAAGTATCGGTATCAGAATATATGCCTGCGGCTTTGTCAAAAGCGCGAAGAGTAATGCAGCAATAAGAGGGATGATGCCTTTTCCTGTCTTTTCATACCTGTGGGAAAGTGAGAAAAACATAGATAATAGTATTAAATTTCTACAGCAAAAGTTTAAAAAATATACAAACTGTTTTATCATAAAAAATCCTATTAATATTTCCGGGATATAAATCCCATTGCTCTTGAATGCCGCATCAAAAATGTAGAGTGGGTTTGAAGTAAGCCTTGAGCCGTATAAAACGTATGCACTTTCATCTGTCCACAAGCTTTCGATGAAGAGATATTTCCACCTTATGGCAATGCCTAATCCCAGCACGACAAGGAATGCCAAATTAAGCGGATTTCTTAGGAACAAAAATACATTCTGAAATCTCTTCCAAAAAAAAGTTGTATTGATTTCATGCTCTTCCATCTTTTCTCCTTAAATATAGTGGTTTATATATTTATTTATCAACTGAGGCTCATTTTGTGCTTTCGACCCTTTTCCATGTTTCTGCAAAGCTTTTTCCCATTATCTTGAGCTTAATGAATATGTTCAGCCAGAGATAAAGCCTTGCAAAAAACAGCATTATTGTCCAGTAAAATTCCTTAGGTGTTTTTGCATAGCTTAATGCTCTGTACCATCCAAAAAAAACCTCTCTTCCAAAGCTTCTCATGCGAGGAAAGTTACTGCCAAAATACTTTTTAAGCTGTGTATAACCGCCTGCGCTTCTTGTCTTCTGAAGCATCCAGTCATTAAAATTTGCAGGGTACTTGACATAAACAATTGCTTCAGGCTCATAACCAATCTTATATCCTTTGTTCCATATCATATAGCTGATGACAGCATCATCTGCCAGAGCATCTTCCGGAACTTTTTCTATAATATTCCTTATTGCATAGAGATATCCAGTACATACAATAAATTTCCCTGAAGAAGCCCTTGCCAGTCTTGCATTATGCGCTCCTGCATCTGTCAATAAATGTGACCAATATCCTAACATATTATCTTTTGGATTAATTGATAAGGGCCTTGCGCTCACAGCTCCAATCTTTGCATCATCAAAATGCTTTAATAATTTTTGGACAGAATCCTGATTTATATAGACATCTCCGTCACTTAATACTAAAATCTCTCCTTTTGCATTGCTGAGGAGCAGGTTCAAGGCTGCAGGCTTGCCATTTCCAGAATCCTTAAATGATTTTACTTGATGATATCGTTTTGCATATTTGTTTACGACAGCTAATGTTTCATCATCTGGCGCTGCAACTAAAATCTCAGAATCTTTTATCTTCTCATTAAGAAATGCCTCAATCGCCTTGCCTATGGTGTCTGGCTCCTTGTATGCTGTTATTAAGATGGATATCATTTATTCCTCTATTATACCTTTTGTATTATATTTCAGCTTTTTGCGCTAATACAGCCAATGTTGCATTGTACTTTAAAAACTTGTTTGCATGCTTTATTGTTCCCAACGGAATCTTATCAGAAAAGCTTATGCCGAAAAATGTGCTCTTCCATGAAACAACCTTAAAGCCTGCCTTATGCAAATCATTCTCGAGATCTTTTTTAGAATACTCTCTCACATGCCAGCCTCCAGGGCCTTCATGCACCTGATAAGGCAGCCTGTACTCTCTGCCTGCAAGCTTTCTTATATAGCTTGCTATTCTCTGTTTGTTAGGGGTTGTCAATATGAGGTATCCGTTTCTTTTTAATGCCCTGCTGCATTCTTTCAGCATTTCCAAAGCATTTGGGACATGCTCAATCACTTCAGCCAACAGGACACCATCAAAGCTTTCTGTTTTAAATGGAAGCTTGCATCCATCTGCATTTACAGGAAATACGTCTCTCCTAAGCGCGGCAGGCAAAACTCCGTAGTCAACATCAGCAACATATACCTTATCAGAATACCTGTAAAATTTTTCCTGCAATCCAAAATCTCTGCACCCTATATCGAGCAGCACTTTAGGAGAAGCTTCCTTAAGCATCTCAAGCGCAGCCTTTAATCTCCCTGCATACACTCCTTTGGTACTGTAAGAATCAACATTTGCCATCTTCAATCTCCTTAAAAAAGATATGTATTAAGCTAATATTTGCAGAGCAGAGGCGTCATCTGCCCTTTTTTAGCGAGCACAAATCATGTTAACCCTGATAAGTTTCGGCGGGCAATGCTATTATAATAACCATTTGCCAACATAACACGCAATGCTTTTCTAATATCCTATTGAATATCTAAGCGTAGAGGAGCCGAAACTCTTTAAATAATGCTTGCAAGTGCTCGCTGGCAGATGACGCCTCTGCTTTTATCATTGGAGTTTAATACATACTAAAAAAGACAAAATTTAAATATGTTTCTGAAAAAGATACAAATGGAGACCAAAGAGGCTTAAAAAATGAAAATATTGGTAACAGGCGGCGCAGGCTTTATAGGAAGCAATGTTGCAGAATATTATGCTTCTAAAGGCAATGATGTAATCGTAATAGACAATTTATCTCGTGCAAAATTACTGAAGCAGGGCAATCATGAGCTTGACTATACATGGAATTTTCTAAAAAAAATAAAAAACATAACTCTTGTGAAAGAGGATATAAGGAACTCAGCAAAAATCCTTCCTTATTTTAAAGATGTTGATACAGTATTCCATACAGCTGCGCAGACAGCAGTCACTACTTCAATGACAGATCCTGAGACTGATTTTACAACAAATGCTGTCGGGACATTTAATGTCCTGGAATCATGCAGGAAGAATAATGTCAAAAACATAGTCTATTGCTCAACAAACAAGGTGTTTGGCAACAATGTGAATAATGTGGGAGTTGTTGAACATGACAAAAGATATTCATTTGAAAAAAAGTTTGCTGCAGGAATAAAAGAGAATTTCTCAATTGATCTCTGCGAGCACACGCCATATGGGAGCTCCAAATTGACAGGAGATATCTATATGCAGGATTATCATCATATGTATGGGTTGAAGACAGGAGTCTTTCGTATGAGCTGCATCTATGGGACAAGGCAATTTGGGTTTGCTGACCAGGGATGGCTGGCATGGTTTGCAATCGCAACGATAACTGGCAAGCCAATTACTATCTATGGTGATGGCAAGCAGGTAAGAGATTGCTTATTTGTCACAGACTTGATACAGGCATATGATAAATTTGTTTCCAGCAGATTTAAGCATGGGGTTTACTGCATGGGCGGCGGCCAGGATTATACCTTGTCATTATTGGAACTGCTTGAGCTATTGCAAAAATTTACAGGCAAACGAAGCGAAATTAAATTTGCAGACTGGCGCCCTAGCGACCAGAAAGTTTTTAGCGCAGACACTTCCAAAGCAAAAAAAGAGCTTGGATGGAAGCCTGTTGTTGATCCTAGAGAAGGCGTTAAGAAATTGGTTGAGTGGACCATGGCAAATGAAACTCTTTTTTAAGAAAATCCTGGCTCTTTTGAGCCTGATAATATAATTTAATATTAAGGTTATCTTACCAAATATAAAGTTAATCTTAATAAGAGTTATTGCAAATAGGACTAATCTAATTATCAGAGAGAGTACATGAACAAAAAAATAATCATCTTTATCATGCCTATAATAATACTTATCATAACTAGCTTAATCTATTTAGGGTTTATCTCTTCTTTTAAGCAATTTGGGGCAACAAACAACCGATTTATAGCAGTATTAAACAAATTCGACACTCTTCCTGAAGGCAGCTTAATATTTATAGGCGATAGCCAGATCAGAGAGGATATAAGCTGCCTCTTAATCGAATCAAAACTAAATAATTCAGAATGCTTTAATCTGGCTGTAGAAGGCATAATCCCCAGCCAAATAATGCCGATATCCTTTTTATTAACCGCAACAAATCCTAAAGCTATTGTTATAGGCGTCTCACCTTTATTCTTTTATGAAGGAGTCAATAAGAACAATGACTTATTTTTTTTTATGAATAACAGGAAAGGCATAGTTATAGACAAATTTATGGATAATGCCCTGACTAAAGATGAAAAAGAGCTTTTATTTATGCTGCCTTTTGACAAAGCGCTTTATAAAAGAAAGTTTGTCCTTCAATATTTTCTTGGACTGCTCAATTCATTTTCCAGTAAAACCCAATTACGCACAAATCCCAATAACTTTAAAGACCCTTATATCTATACTGAAAATCAGCCTGCCTCACAGCTTGATAAAAAATTAAATGATTCTGCTGTAATAGGTATGTTTGACATCAATAAAAGCAGCAAGAGGCAATTGGATATATTTGGCCACTTTCTAGAAATATTATCAAATAATAAACTGCAGGTTATTGTGGTGCAGATGCCATTAAATCCATTATTAACTGATACATTAGGGGCAGATTCCTTGCAGAATTATCACAGCTATCTGTCACTCCTATCTCAAAAGTATAATTTTACCTTATTAAACCTCCAGGATGACTTTGCAAAAGATGACTTTACTGACCTAACACACCTTAATTCGGTCGGCAGGCAAAAATTGGCATTTAATATTATAAGCGGTGATTACCATATTATTCAATAGCTTAACTTTTCTTTATTTTTTTATAATAGTTGTTGTATCTTTACTAATTATAAAAAACCGCAAATACCAGCATATCTTTATCATTCTTGCCAGCATATACTTCTATTTTTATTCCAGCGGAAAATTGTTCGTGCTTTTATTGATATCTATTGTCATGGATTATTACTTAGGCAAGATAATAGCATTAACTAAAAATGATGCAAAAAGAAAATTCTACTTTATAATCAGCTTAATAGCCAATCTTGGTATGCTCAGCATCTTCAAATATACCAATTTCTTCATAGAAATAATGAATTATTCTGGCGCTATCTTAAAGACAGGGTTTAGCTTTCCTACCCTTAACATCATATTGCCGATAGGGATATCATTTTATACGTTTGAGTCATTAAGCTATACTTTTGACATCTATCAAAGAAAGCTTAAGCCATGCAAATCACTCATAGATTATGCAATGTTTATCACATTCTTTCCGCATCTTGTTGCCGGCCCGATAGTAAGGGCCAGGGATTTTCTGCCCCAGCTAAAGAAAAAAATCAGTTTTATCCCTGAAAATTTCAAATATGGCCTAACCCTTGTATGCTGGGGTTTGGTAAAAAAAGTTGTTTTTGCAGATAATATTGCTATTTTTGTAAATCAATTCTTCGCAGATCCTACTAAATTTACAGGAAGTGTGCCTATCATGCTGGGCGCCCTTGGGTTTGGCATACAAATCTATTGTGATTTTTCAGGCTATTCTGATATTGCGATAGGCTTGGCACGAATCTTGGGGATATACATAAAGATAAATTTTGACAAGCCATATCTTTCCTTAAATGTCTCGGAATTCTGGAAAAGATGGCATATCTCGCTTTCGACTTGGCTAAGAGATTATCTATATATCTCATTGGGCGGAAACAGAAACGGCAAAATAATGACGTATATCTATCTAATGATAACCATGATTCTGGGAGGGTTATGGCATGGGGCAGCATGGAATTTTCTAGTGTGGGGAGCTTATCAGGGATTTCTTCTCGCTGCACATAAGCTTTCTCAAGATCTTAAAATTAACATGTTATATTGGTTAGGCGGAGTTAGAAAATATTTGCATCTTATCATAACCCAATATTTTGTTTTTCTGGGATGGCTGATTTTTAGGATATCTAAGACCGAATACTTATCTTATTCCATCATAAAATACATTACATTTGATCTTACAGATGTATCTGCGGAATTATCTGTATTATGGACGTCATACCAGCTCTCATTTATATTTATAATACTATTTATAATACTGCATATCTACACTATATTTAACAGAGATATATTTGATAAGATATCCTCGCAAGATAATTTTTATTGGGGAATCTATTTATTTCTTGCATGTTTGTCACTTTTCTTCCTTGCTCCGACGCAGGCAAATCCATTCATTTATTTCCAGTTCTAACACTATCAATTTATGAAAAAGTTATTAATATCTGTAGAAAATATTATCTATCTAATCGCTAAACAGGAATATAGTTTAAGTTCTTTCCGCTAGATAATGTCCCTATCAAAAAAAAGATTAAGAGCAGAACTACTATTACTCCCAAAATTATTATCTTAGCTTTATTCTTGCTGAAAAAATTCTCAGATTTTTTTGCCATCTTGCATCACTCCATATAATGCTCTAATATTCCGTCAAAATAAATAATACTATATAAATCTATACAATGATCAGGCTTAGAGTTATTTAAATAGTATGTGCATAGCAGCTGCCGCCAATTTAGTTGGCGCAAATCTACAATAAAAAGCCAAGTTGCGACGGGCAAATCCAACTAATTACACTGCAAATAACATAACACGTTATGCTTTTTTAGTATCATAACTATTAACTGATTGTAGAGGAGGAGCAACTCTTCATATGAACGATGCCAGTGCCAACTGCGGCAGCTGCTTCGTAAATTATCACTATGCACATACTTTAAAT
>JACPBN010000033.1 GCA_016180275.1 Candidatus Woesearchaeota archaeon | reverse complement strand
AGATTTACCCGGAAGGACTTACGACCGGCTACTATGGGCCCCTTACAACCAAAGCGGTCAAGGCCTTTCAGGAAAAGCATGGCATTGCGAGGGCGGGCGATCCCGGCTATGGCGAGGTGGGGCCAGCGACTCGGGCGAAGTTAAACGAGCTTGCCGGCGCGACTGCTCCAAATGTCTCAAGCGATGCTTCGGCGGTACCGACGCAGGACTTCTTGTCCGATGCCGCGAAGCAGGGCGCGATTATGGCGATTCAGGCGAAACTTCAGGCCCTCCAACAGCAGTTGACCGAACTTCTCGCGAAACAAGCCGCCGGGAATTAGGTCCGCCTTGAACTTGAGCTGTTATTGAAACGAATCGGATAATGTTGTAAAATCAAAGCAATAAATAGCTATGATTCAGTTTTTTTTCGCTTTTCATAACTACGGCTTGCTCTTTCTGCGGCTTGTTCTTGGAGCGATTCTGATTTTTCACGGCGTTCCAAAGTTGTTCCGCATCAAAAAAACCGCGGAGGCGTTTTTGAGTATGGGTTTTCACCCGCCAGTCGTTTGGGTTCTTATTGCCGGGATTATTGAGGTCGTTGGCGGTCTTGCGCTTCTTGCGGGATTTTTGACCCAGATATTTGCTCTTTTTATCGCCTTGCAGTTTATTATCATTATTCTCAAAAAACCTTTCATTGAAATTGTCAAATAACTTCTCTTCATCTGCTTTTTTCAGGAGTGAGCAGATCCTTGCAAAGGCATACTGGCAGTAAGGTCCTGTCTCACCTTCAAAGCTTAATGATTCCTCTGGATTATAAACAAAAGAAGTAACATTATCATGTTTCAGTATGTAAAATTTTAGTGCAGCCATGCCGATATCTTTTGATCTCTTTTTAAGCTCTTCCTTGCTCAAATCATTGCGGCGTTTGGCTATCTCCTGCATTGCCAGTGAAACAACCTCATCTATCATATCATCAGCATCCACGACATTTCCCTCTCTGGATTTCATTCTGCCAGAAGGAAGATTTATCAAGCCATAGCTTAAGTGGAAGCATTTATTAGCAACTTTAAATCCAAGCAGCTCAAGTATCCTAAACAACTGCCTGAAATGATTGTCTTGCTCAGATGCAACCACATAAAGTGAAACATCAATATCAAACTCTTTTTCTTTCAAAAGCGCAAGATAAATATCCTGTGTCATGTATAATGATGTGCCATCTGATTTCACAAGAACTTTTTTTGGCAGATGAAATGCTTCAAGGTCTGCGATAATGGCTCCGTCTTCTTCTCTAAATATTCCTTTCTTCAACCCATCCAATACAAGTTCCTTGCCTTGCTTATATATTGCAGATTCATAATATTCCTTGTCAAATGATACTCCGAGTTTTTTGTAAGTTTCCTTATATCCTTTAAACACCCAGTTTGTCATTTTTTTCCACAAAGAAATAACATCAGGCTTATTATTTTCCCAGTCTAAAACCATGCTCTGAACTTTTTCTTTCAGCCCTTCATTTTCCTGCTCTGCTTTTTTAAAATCAACATAACATTGAGCAACAAAATGATCTGGCTTTATCTTTGGCTTTTCATTTTTGTGGAACATCATGTAGCCAAGCATCGCCTCTGACATTCCAGTGCCGCGGTCATTGTTTAATGACACTCTCACTACTTCATAGCCTGAGAATTCCAGCACTCTTGAAACAGCTTCACCCAGCAGGGCATTTCTAATATGGCCTAAGTGCAGGCTTTTGTTGGTGTTAGGAGAGACAAATTCAACCATCACTTTCTGCTTTTTTGAAGAATGGCTGCCATATTTTGCTTTCAGTTTCAGGATTTCAGTTATTACATCTTCTGCAACAAAGCTCTTGTCAACAAAGAAATTAACATATGGGCCGGTAGCCTGTACAGTAATTAATTTTGATAATGATTTTAATTCCTTATTTTGTTTTAATTGCTTATTGCTTTTAAGCTCCTTGCTGATTTTTTCAGCCAGCTCTTTTGCAATTTCTATTGGAGATTTTTTATATTCTTTTGCCAATGGAAAACAAGGCAGAGCATAATCTCCCAATTTCTGGTCTGGAGGAACTTCTAGAAAAAGCTCTTTGCCTGCAATTATCTTAACTGCCTCTTTTAGCTGGGTTCTGATGTCTTGCATTTTCAATTCTAAAGTATTTTAATCTAATAATCTGATTATAGGGTTAGTATATAATATTTATTGTTTTTAAGTATGTATTAGGCTCTAGACGATAAAAGCCAGAGCAGTTGCTTAGTCTCAAGTCGGAAATTTATACACTACGTATACAAATTTCCGCCTTTCGACCGTCGCCTGCAAACACTTGCAAGATTCTACAATTGAATTTGCCTCTCTTGCAATCTCCGGCAAATTCTGGCTTGAGATGTTTATTGTGTTTGCAAAATTGGCGACGTCAGCAACTGCTCTGGCTTTTTTAAAGTTAGCCTAATACATACGTTTTTAACATTTAAACCAAGCAAAAATATTTTTCTACGGTGCATTAGTCCAGACTTCACTCAAGAAAAAGTATACAAATACAAATAATATCACTGCGATTAATGCCAGCAAATCATAATACGCGCTCATTTTCACAGATAGAAAGATTAAGGGATTAATAAAGCTTGCTGCTTAACCTGCCATAATCACTGTCTCATCATTGTTTTTTAGAATTGCGGCATCTGCCAAGTCTTCATAAGCAATTGAATAATCTGCATAACACTCTGCTTTAAAATTCTTAAATCTCTTGCATTTGCTGCTACTCTTGCTTATTGCCATGATTACTCCTAACCCAATTAAGGTATATAGCCGAAGACAGAAATAATTGACCAACAGTTGTCTTCTCCTGATATTGAAAGAGGGTGTTTGTGTTCAATTTGTGTCTTTCAATATATATGCCTATTGACCTGCCTAGAACAAATAATACTCTGTTGTCCTATACAGGACATAAGCAAAATTTATATACAGCATTTAATTATTTAACATGTAATGGCAAACCTTCAAAAGCTCACAGAGGAGTATATAAGCAGCCACCCAGCTATTCTTGATTCATTAAGGAATGGCCTAATCAATTATTCTAAACTTGCAAGACAGATTTGCAGGGAACTTAACCTAAAGTCATTTGACGCTGTTTTGATTGCTGCTAGAAGATGCTATTCAAAATTTCGGAAGAGTAAAGTACAGGAACAACAGGTAGTTGACATACTTAAACGAAGCAGAATTGAAGTCAAAAATAAGGTAATTGCAGCTGTGCTTGAAAAGCAAACATATTATGACAGTATCCTTGAACTAGGCAAGGAAATTAAAAGGAAAGCTGAGACATTCCATATTATTGAAAGCAACAATGCAATAACTTTAATTACAACTGAAGAATTTTTAGGCAGAATAAATCTGAAGTTTAAGCAGCGCATAATAAATCTGCAAACTAATCTTGCCGAAATTACATTAAAGAGCCCAAAAGAGCTTGAGACAACACCCGGAGTTATGGGTTATTTATTTTCTCTTCTTGCGCAAAACAATATCAACATAGTTGAAACCATGAGCTGCTGGACAGATACGTTGTTTGTTGTGCACGAGAATGATATACAGAAGATAATTAATGTGCTGAGGTTTTAATAAATAAATTAAAGTTATATCTACAAGTTTGCTATACCTGTCTCATAAATTCTTCTCTGCTGTACCCCTACAAATTCCTCATAAATTTCTGGCTCATCAGAAGTTTCAAGATATGCTTTTATTGCTTCTTTTGTCCTATCAAGCAATTTATCCATGCTCTTTGCCTGAGTATGGCAACCGGGCAATTCAACTACTTCAGAAACAAGCCACCCTTCTTCATCTCTTTCTATTATCACTGTGTATTTTTTAGCCATAGGAATATTAAATAAGGCAGTCATTTATATAAAGCTTTTGGCAATCAAGAAGCACTAATTATTTTTTATCTATCTCACTTTTTCTTCTTCTTTGTTTTCTTAATCTCTTTCTCTAATTTCAGCTCATCTAGGAGCTCTTTATACCTATTTCTGATTGTAACTTCTGTAACTCCAGCGACATCTGCTACTTCCCTCTGTGTTCTTTTTTCGCCGTGGATTAATGCACTTACATATAATGCTGCTGCTGCGATGCCTGTTGGGCCGCGGCCCGAAGTTAACTCCGCGTTTTGCGCATGCTCTAAAATTTCAATTGCCTTGCTTTGAGTTTCAGGAGATAATTTTAATGCAGAACTAAATCTTGCAATATAATCTGCAGGATTGCTTGGCAAAATTGTTATTCCTAGCTCTCTTGTTACAAATCTGTAGGTTCTGCCAATCTCTTTCTTTTCAATGCCTGATGCTTCACTTAATTCATCCAAAGCTCTTGGAACTTCATGTCTTCTGCAAGCAGCATATAATGCGCCTGCGACAACGCTTTCCATTGATCTGCCACGGACTAAGCCGCGTTGGACTGCTAAGGTATAAATTCTTGCGCTTTCCTCTTCAACGGATTTTGGCAATTTTAAATAAGATGAAACTCTTTTTAATTCGCCTAATGCTAGCTTTAGGTTTCTTTCGATAGCAGTGCTAATCCTGTACTGCCATTTTCTTAATCTGAAGAATTTGTTTCTGTCTTTGCTAGCCAGCTTAAATAAATCTCCTTTTTTTTTTTTTTTTGTTACAAGACCTTGATCATACTGGGTGTAAGTCATTGGCGCGCCAGTTCTTCTCTTGCTTTCTTCGCCTTCGCCACCTTCACCAAATTCTCTCCATTCCTGGCCAAAGTCAACCATCTTATCTTCTAATACCAGACCACAGTCTCTGCAGATAACTTCACCCTTCTCTTTGTTTAAGAATAAGTTTATGCCGCCGCACTCAGGACATTTTTTAACACCTATTGCCATAACTCTCACACCCCAGATAGTTTATAATTATCAAATCAAGTAATCTCAGTCAAATAAGTATTATCAGCAATAGCATATTTATACAACAGATTGTTAGTTAGCTGCTAAACCCCCACAACTTATTATGTATAATTAACCTGCTTTTGCTAAAGACATATAAATATATTAAAGAACTTATATATAAAGCTTTCTATAACCGTATCAAAAAGCAAAGCTTTTTAAACCTTTCTAATGCAGACAATAGACAGACATATTTTTAGATATGGGATAGTATTGCCTAAGTGTGGTAAAAAAGCATCTAATTTTTTTAATTTTGGTGTTATTTTTAGCAGGGTGCACTAACACAGAAATATAATGTGCCTCTGGCTTTTATGCATGAACGGATAAAAAATTAACAGAAAAATAATGAAACATATGCCCAAGAATAGAAATTAATAAATAGATGCAGTGTTCATCTAAAAAAAGATTCAATGATCATGCCTCAGCGTTCTTGTCGATGCCCATGGCGGGATAGCGGCATATTTTTTATAATGTTTATTTAGGCAAAAATATACTTCACACCTATGCGCGACCAAACATCAGAATACATTGAGCTTAATGCCTTTCTAAAAAGCAAGGGCATTGCACAGACAGGCGGCCAAGTTAAATTAATTATCCGTGCAGGTAATGTAAAAGTAAATCACGAAGTTGAATTGAGAAATAAAAGAAAATTGAGAAATAATGATGTTGTTGAATATATTGGCAAAAAATATGTTGTTAAGTTGAATTAATACCTAATCTACTTCTGCATCTCTGGGGGCAATAACACGGGAATTCCATCTTTAATAGGATAAGTATATTTGCATGCATCACAGCGCAAGCCATTTTTCTGTGGAGTATATTTTAGATCTCCCTTGCATACAGGGCATGCTAGAATGTCATAAAGTTCTTTTGGAATTGGATCAGCTAGTGTTTGTTTTTGTTGAACCATAACCCCTAAAGAGAATAACTATTATTTAATTCTTTTGTTTCTCAGTATATATTAACTATCTTAATTCCTGTTAACCTGTTATGAAGCATTATAAGAGGATTAAACTAGAAATGAGCGGTTTCCAATACCATCCTAAATGAGATTTTCTCTAAGCCCTTGCTTACGCAAAGCTTAAATACCTTAAAGCCTTAACTATACATAATTTAAATGCCTTAATGGAGCATAAGGTAATGTTATAAAAACTGTTAGCAGCTAAAAGGAGGATGATTTATATGGAACGAATGTGCAAAAAATGCGCAGGAATTTTTAAATTAGTTTTAGGCGTTTTGTTATTGCTTTGGGTTTGGAAATGGCCAACTCTTGACTGGAGATTGTTCTTTGGCGGATTGTTTGTTTTAGGCGGATTGTTAAAGCTATCTACCCAACAATGTCCTGACTGTGAAGCTTGTGCCTGTCCAGTGCCAGTAAAAGGAAAGAAGAAGAGATAAGCCACTGTTTTTTTCTTTATTTTTTATTATTTCTTTCTTTGTATTTGTTTAGCTTGTGTGATAAAATCCTATAAAGCGGTGGCGATTGCCGACGAACACTAATTTAGTTCATCAAAGAGTTGCTCCTCCTC
>JACPBN010000060.1 GCA_016180275.1 Candidatus Woesearchaeota archaeon | reverse complement strand
TAATAAGTCGCTTTATTTGCTGCAAAAGTTCTTAGCTGCATTAAACTTTCCCTGCATGATTCAGGCGCAACAATGAAAGTATCTTCTTTTACCAATCTTTCAATATCATTCAAGCTGCAGTTTTCTGCATGAGAATGCGTAATTAAAATCAAGTCTGCTTTCTCTGTGTCATAAACAGAATAAGGGTCAATGTAGATAATAATGCCATTCTTCAGCTTAATGCAGGAATGTCCTAGGTAAGTTATGTTTATTCCTTCGATGAGCATTTTAGTTTAAATATTAATAAATATTATCATGATGGTCATAATCTTCAAATCATATACTCTTATTATTATGGTCAACTATAAAAGCCAGAACAAAAGATCCTATATGGATCCTATTGACGCCTTTCATACTATAACGTAAGAACTTAAAGGTATGTTCTGGATTTTCAAGAAGCCAATCCATCTTTTTTCTAACAATCTCATAATGAGATGGGTCTTTCTTTTTAAGTTTTGCAAGTTTTTTTGTAATCTCATCACTGTAGCTATCTTTATACAAATTACTTCACCGCTTTTTCAAATTCTTCTCTAGAAAAATGCTTACCTTTAATTATATTGGTTAGCTTTATCTTATATTCAGGCCTAAGCTCAGGCTCTAAAATCTCTGTCTCATATTCTTCTGCCAGAATGTTTATTGCCTGGGATTTATCATTCAAGCCGTGCTTAGCCTTCACTATATTCAAAATCCTGTTTGTCTTTTCTGTGATGTTTATCAGTGCTTGTACCATCGCATTACCTCTCCTATTAATAAGGTGTTAATGCCATATTAATGGGGTATTAATATATAAACTTTTCTATAATTTAAACCCTATCCCTCAGCTTCAGCTCAAGCACAAGATCTTCAATCTTCTTTAATTCATACTTAATCCCGTCAAACTTTTTGCGCAGATCCCCGTTTCCAAAATCAAACTTTAACAGCTCTCCATAAATCTCGCTGACAAGCTCTTTTATCAGCAGAACTTGGCTGTAGTCTGCATTTATTCCTGCATTTACTGCTTTTCTTACAAGCTCGCCTGTTAAATCACACAACCCCAGAAGATAATGCTCGCCGCCGACTTTCAGCTCTCTATGGCTTGGAATTCTTTTGTTTTTCACAAATTCAAAATAGCAGATAGCTTCAACATATTCCTGAACATCAACCTTAAAACTGCCGCTGTAGATTAATTTAGGATTAGCTTCAACTATTTTATTCTCTTCTTCAACCAATCTCTTTATTTCTATAATTAATTTTTCTGCTTCTTTTAGTTCATTCCTATGCGCAGAATAAATAATCTGTTTAGACAGCTTAATAACATCTCTGCCTAATTTAATCAGAATTTCTCTTTGTTTGTCAAACTCATTCATCCTGTTTCTGATGTCTTCAAGGTCTTTTTTATCGAGAAGGCTAGTATATTGTTTAATGGGTTTAGCTGCTTTGTTGAAAGATTTTTTAACCATACTTTTTATCTTATTGAAAGAAATATATAAAGCTTGTTATATTCTCAAAAAAAGATACATTAATTTTCAAAAACCGCAACATTTATATACAATATTTAATTTAGCAGTGATATAACAATTTCCTAAATAAATGCTAGAAATAATTACGAGTTAAGCTACGAAATAAGAGGTGTATGATGGCAGAAAGCACGTTCAGGGGCATGATTTCTTTTCTGGGAGACATTGGCATTTATGATATTGTGCTGCCATTTCTGCTCGTATTCACTATAGTTTATGCAATCCTTGAGAAAACCAAGATACTTGGTGTTGATAAATATCAGGGTAAGGATTATACAAAAAAACAGCTTAATGCAATTACTGCTTTTGTGATATCATTTTTGGTAATAGCTTCCACCAGATTGGTAGCGCTTATCAATGAGGCAATGGCTAATATTGTTGTATTATTATTGCTTTCAGTAATGTTTTTATTATTAATTGGGTCATTTTACAGAGAAGATGAGAAAGTTTTCTTAGAGGGGAAATGGAGAACATTCTTTACATGGCTTATGTTTGTTGGGATTGTACTGATATTTTTGCGTGCTGTAAGGACAAATGACAACCAAAGCTGGCTGGAATGGTTCCTGGGATTTATTAAAGATAATTGGAAGAATGAATGGGTTGCATCACTGATATTTATTGTAGTTGTAATAGTATTTATCTTTTTCATCGTCAAAGAGCCTGAGGAGGGAAAGAAACCAAATGGCGGTGGCAGCGGTCATGCACCGCCTGGCACAAGCGGCCATGGCTGAGCGCATTAAGATTTGCATATTAGTGTAAACTGGATTTTATGTCTTTGATTTCTATTAATTTTTCAATGCCTTAAGAATGTCAGTTATTGCCTGACTTAAGAAATAACACTTTACTTTACAATCTCAACTCTGGGATATGTTCCGGGAATCATAAATATCTTTTCCATTTTTACTGCAATTCCGTGGTCTTTTTTCATTATTTCCTCACTGCTCATTTTTGCAGTGCCTAATCCAACAAGCTCTCCTTTCAATGTAAGCACAGCAACCTTGTCATTATACACCTCATTAGGATTGATTTTGCTCTCTAGCTTAGCTATTCCGGGAATTGCTAAAAAACTGCCATGAGACAATGGCTCAACTGCAGAATCAAGAACAAAGACTTTTGGGATATGCTGGATTGCAAACTCAACTGGCTTAATCACATTGCGCAAATACTTTTCATTTCCTTCATTTTCATAATACCACAATGCATCTTTTAAATCATGTAATGTTACTAGTGTTGATTCATCAAAGCATCCTGCTTTAGTTCTTCTAAGTTCCTGCATCTGCGCGCCTACATTTAGTTTCTGTCCAATATCATGGATTAATTTCCTTATGTATGTTCCTGCCTGGGTGCCTGTTTTAAATAACACATCTTGGCCATCTATCTCAAGAATTTCTAGGTAGTAAATATTTCTCTCTCTTATTTCTCTTTTTACAGAGCTTTTTACAGGAGGCAGCTGCATTATTTTTCCAACAAATTCTTCGCAAACTTTTCTTATTTCAGGCTCAGAAACTGGCTTATGAAGATGCATTATTGCAATATACTCTTTGCCTGCAGTCAACAGCATTTGCACTACTCTGGTTGCTCTGCCTATGGCTGTCGGCAAGACACCGGTTACTAGCGGATCTAATGTGCCTGAATGCCCACTTTTATCAATTTTAAGTATTTGCTGGACATACGCACTAACTTGGTGGCTTGTAGGCCCAGCAGACTTGTCTATATTTATAATGCCATAATTCAGAAGCTCTTTTATTGGCCTTTTATCAGGGTCACATCCAAATTTATTTGTGGTTTCTGCTTTTCTTTTTATAAGCAGTTCTCTTTTTATTTTTTCAAATGGCAATAGGATGTTTGGCTCTTGATTAGCAGAATCAGAATCTGTTTCAGTAATATTATGTCTGCTAACTTTTACATTTTTATTTCTACTTTTATAAACTTCTTTCTGGGTCATAACACAACTTCCGTTTTTATCTGCATTTAATTATTTATGCTTTTACTATCTGCTGCTATTATTCTATATTGACGCTACTTTTATCTGAGAGTATCTCCAATAATCAGGCGTTTGTTTATATAATTTGTTGTAAATCCTATTAAATTTTCATATACTTGTCTTCACCAATCGAGAAACGGCAGTAGCATTATCTCGCTCCTTAAAGATTCTAATTGTTTTGAGCTAAGAGATTTATCTGAAGCATCAAGTATCTTTCCATCTTTATATGCACTCTTAATTTTATTCAACAAGTAGATTTTGAATGGCAAAAGCTCATTTATCTTGTCGTTAAAGAAATAGCTAATCAAGTCTTCCTTGACCCCTTGCTGCTCAAGCATGATCAATTCTTGGGAGATATGAAGAAAACCTTTGATGCACTTTAGATAATCATCCTCATCAACCGGCTCAAGATTTATCCTGATGACTTCATTTTTGCTTGTAAGCTTAAATTGCAGATGTTTCCATGGATGCCCAAAAGGATGATGATGGATCATTGCTTCCTTAATCTCATTCTTTGACATCATGCCTTCAAGAATATACTTAGCAGACATTATGCTTAGGCAGTATCTTTCCTCGACCAATGAATTCACTTCAGAAATCTCTAATTTCCTGCCTTCTTGCTGAAACTTGATTTTGGATTCATGCAACCTTTCATATCTGTTCTCTTCCAGATTTTCCAGGTTAGCATATGAAGGCAATAGGTATATGTGTGTCTTTTTAGTCGACATCTTTAATTCTCTTCTCTATATCTTTATAGTAAGACTCCATGGACAATTTATTTCTCTGGTATGCAGATCTCCATCTCTCAGGGTTAAGATAATCTCCTTCTGTAAGGATCTCGGATATTTTTATTAGAAACATATCCTCAAGTATTTGCTTTACAGCAATTAAATGCAGCAAAAGAAACTCTCTCGTATTTTTCTCATAAAAGAGTTTTGGCTCTTTCCAATGTACTGTATTTTTATCCAGGATTCCGATGTTAACTATCTCTAGATCAATCTCCCATTGCTTGGGAAAATCACCCAGTAGGCTCTTGTTGGAAGATATGTAGTTGACTAATGAAACATCATTGTATGTGCAAACAAGTGAATATCGGTTTTTTTCAAGCTCAATATTTAAGGTCTTGTTCAGTCTTGCATATTTTGTTCCGCTGATATTTTTGTTTTTTATAAGTATAGTTTCAGATTCTTGTATTTTTGCCAGGTTGATAAGCTTCTTTATTATGTCTTCATGCGTTGCAGTAGCTGTGCCAATATTAACCCTCTCGAGTTGTCTCTTGGTGCTTTCGCTAACTCTTATGGTTGTTATTTTATCTTTGCTTGGTATTTTAATTACATATTCCATTTTTCTGATATATATCTCATATATCTTATATATATGGTATATCTTATATATAAATGTTTGTGTTTTAAATATTGTAATGACAATTCACTATTATCCAAAGAGAGATAACAAGCAATAACTAAATGCAGTTATGTGTGAAGCAAATTAGAACACAATAGCTTCCTGGATATTCCTAAAATCATTGTCAAATGTAAGAATTTTTGCCTTTATATTTCTGGCTAATACAATTGTTATGGCATCGGAAAGCGCAATTTTAGGCTTTGTCTTTCTTAGCTCTGCATATGTAGTGCCGGCCTCAACCGCTGTACTGAAATCAAATGCAAGTATTGCAGAATGTGCATGGATTGAATTTTTGGCATTCTCTACAGATAGCCCTTCTTTTGCGACTTTAGCGATAATCTCTGCAACACATACTGGTGTAGTGAATAATCCGCCTTCTTCAAAATATTTTTTTAATGGCTCTGCCCTCTTCCTTCCTGCCAAATACTCTACCCATGCAGATGAATCTATGATATATTTAGCCATGTATATCCAACTTCTCCGTCTTGGTAAATGGCTTTAAGCCAGAAAGTATTCCAAAACAGTCTTTTTTTAATTTTCTTATCTCTACTTGCAGTGTTTCTCCTTCATCTATCTGTTCTATCTCTACTATGTCTTTTGGGATTCTTACCATTAAGGAGCCGCCAACTTTGCGCGCATACTGTACAGTCATTGCCATATAATCACCTTTATATAAAATATAATCTAAAGTTATATAATATTATATCCTTGTTATATTTAAGCTTTTCGCTTTTATACTCTAAAAAGAGCTTTAGAACGTGTAAATTATTTACTTGCTCTTCTCTGCTTTCTTGGGCTTTTTAGCTGCGCTTGATTTAGGTGCCTTAGCCTCAGCCTTCTCTTCCTCTAATCCGGCAGCTGCTTCTAATGCGCTTGGTTTTCTGGAAATATAAACTTTATTGATGGCATTTGTTTGATAGCCGGCAGGTGTAATTGGTTCGTTAAATTTGGTTTCTTCAACTATTTCTGCGTCTTTTACCTCGTTTCCTGCTCCGCTTAATGCTGCTTTAGCTTCTTCTGCTTCGCTTACTGCTTTTTTAGATGTAACTATAGTAGCTTCTTCAACAGGCGCGCCGACTAATTCAGCAAATACATTGCCTTCATCATTTTTTTTAACATTTACTTTAACATGGTGCGGAGGATTCTTGATGCCATGCTTCCATAGCTCTAAGTTTACATATTTGCCTAATTTAACTTCATCTTCAGAAACCTTCATATTCCTGGCAACAAAAGCCCTTAAAGTGTTAACTGCTTTCTTGGTTCTCCTATACATTGGGGCCTTCATATATCCTTTTCTTAATGGTACATTATAAACTCGCTCTATTGCCATAGTTGATCACATAGTTTATTTTTTATTTAATTGTAATTATTAATCTAATCATGCTTTATTCTTTATCCTTCGCCAGCAAACTTTAGCTTCGCTAAAGTTTGATCAAACCATCGTAATATCTCGCTTCGCTCGATATTACAACTCTTTGGTTAAATTTTTGTGAATATTCTTAATAATTTTATGATTATGCTTTATTCTTTATCCTTCGCCAGTTTCTCTTCTTTGCAGTAATTCTGCTTGGGTGCATTCTTCTTGTCTTGCCGAATTTTTTCATGACTGCCCAATAAGGCGCCCATCTAGTCTGGGTATTTAATTTTGCCAATCTTTTCTTTCTGCTTAAATGCTTGTATCGTGCCATGAATCTCACTCAACTGTTATTTATTGTTATTTTTTAATATTTTATTAGTAGTTTTTATTTTCTTGTTTCTTAATTTGAACCTCTCTTTTCTTTGGTATAATTCTCATCAGCAGATTCTTTAATT
>JACPBN010000059.1 GCA_016180275.1 Candidatus Woesearchaeota archaeon | reverse complement strand
GACTTGGTTTCACATTTGAGGCATATTATGTTTATCATATACAGCAGAAAGTACTATTACTATAAAATACTTTCTGTCAGTCAAACACTAACACTACCGTCACCATGGCAAATTCCCACATAATTTGCTTCATCTATAAATTTTGAATCTAATCCCCATTTATCAGAATCAGATTTTACTTGAGTTACTTTGCCGCCTCTTGCTGCTAAGATAGGCGTGTCAACATCTAAAAGAAAGTCAACAGCATACCGAGATTCAGGAAAGTTCTCATGCGCATACTTTCCAGTAGGCTTACCTATCTTTTTTTCTACATCTTCTGGAAAGGGCAACTCGTATATTGATTGTTCATCTGAAGAGCTTTCACTATTTTCATTGTTACAATCATCATCACTGCTTCCATCTGCTACAATAGTTTCCAAGCCAGAATCATTATCGCCATCATAATTACTACTTCCATTGCCGCCATCACTTTCTTGATTGCTATCGCTACCTTCACATGAACTGTATTCACCGCTTGAATCTGAGGTTGAGTCTGGCATTTTTTTATTTGCCTTTAGTTAATCTTTTATACATGTCATAATCTTCTAGCGCTCCTTCCAAATAGCCTTTATTACCTTTGGCATACCCACGATTATGGTATGCATTTGCATGATTAGGATTTAGTTTAATCGCAGTATCATAATCTTCTAGCGCTCCTTCCAAATCGCCTTTTTCAGATTTGACAATCCCACGATTATAGTATACATTTGCATGATTAGGATTTAGTTTAATGGCTTGATCATAATCTGCTAGCGTTCCTTCCAAATCGCCTTTTTTATATTTGGCATACCCGCGATTATTGTATGCATTTGCATCATTAGGATTTAGTTTAATAGCTTGATCATAATCTGCTCGCGCTCCTTCTAAATCGCCTTTTTCAGATTTGACAATCCCACGATTATAGTATGCATTTACCTCATTAGGGTTTAGTTTAATCGCAGTATCATAATCTTCTAGCGCTCCTTCCAAATCGCCTTTTTTACGTTTGGCATTTCCACGATTATTGTATGCATTTGCATCATTAGGATTTAGTTTAATGGCTTGATTAAAATATACTAGCGCTCCTTCTAAATCGCCTTTTTTAGATTTGGCAGAAGCATTTTCAGTTAAAATCCTACCAACCATCTGTTGCCTATCTAGTGTTTTTAGTGCTGCTCCACTTCTAATTGCATCAGGATGAATATTTAGCCCTTTAATGTACAATTCATTTGATAGTTCTTTTGATTGTTGTCTACTAACACATTCCCAGTTTAAATAATCATTATCACTCAATACAAACCTAACAAATATATGTTGAGGGGCATTAACACCTTTTAATGGGATGTCAAGATGTTCGGCAATTGCCAGATAAAGTAACGTATATTCATTACAGTCAATTTTTTTTGTCTTTAAAGTGTGATTCAGAGGATCTGAATTTACAACACCCTCAAATCCAAATTCATCAATGATATCTGCTATAGTAGTTAATATCTTGTATGCATCATTTTTGCTATATGTCTGTTTAACGGTAATTCTTGCTTTTGCAGTATCGAGTATTTTATCTAATAATTGGTAATCTTCATCAGTAACGCCTAAATTATCTTCCCGTTCTAGATCTAAAGCTAGATATGCTATATTTCTGCTTGAAGCTATTCTTTCTTGCAATGTATCAGTAATATCTGCTAACGCAGAACTTGCTTCCTTTGGTTTATGAGTTACATTTGAAGGTACAGGATTTTGGAAAAAATACCAACCTGCTAAAGCTGCAGCTAATGCAAGTCCACCAAATCCAATTATTGCATTAGCTTTTTTCCCCATCTTTCTCACGCTGCCTTCCTATGGCTTTTAGATTCATACCATTCATTGCCTGGCATCTTCTGTACTCTTGTCATGTTCGAAATATCCGTATTTGCTTTCCTGAAATGTGAATTACTTGAAGCTTCTCCATTTGCGCTTTTATTATCACTCCATCTGTATGCTTCTCTTCCTTCTTTATCTGATGCCTTATACAAGCTGTTCCAGCCTAGCTCTGCAAACGATAGTATCTTTTCATTGCCGGCTCTGTCTCCGCCAGCATATGTAAAGTGAGTTGCATCTCCGTCCATAAATGTTCTGTCAGCTCTAGTGTATACAGCTGATTCAACAGGCACTAAACCATCTCCTGTTCCAAATCCTCTTCCAATTACTTGGTAAACAGGAACTTGTGCAGGCACAGCATAACGTGATAATGCATCTTCTCTGCCGGCTTTAGTTTCTAACAAAGCTTTATCAGGAATTCCAAATGGAATAGTCATTGGATACAATGGCTGCTTTTTGAAGCTAGCTTCATGCATATTATTTACATCAGATTCTAACAGTACAACTTTGTCTATATATTGCTCTGCACCAAACTTCTGAGCTGCAGCTAAAGCTATCTTGCCGCCGTCACTATGCCCAATAAGAGTAACACGAGCGCTTGTTCTGCTAGTTAAATCCTTAATAAAGCCGGATAATTTATCAGCAACTGAATCAAAATCTTCATTAAAGTCATGCGCATAAGTGATTACTTTTTTACCTTGTTGCTGAGCTAACTTTAACAGCTCAACTTGGTTTCCTATATTCTGTTGCCAGCCATGAACATAAACTATAATCTTATCTCCGTCTTCTAAGTGATGCTCAGTATATTCATTCATCTTTCTCGCGACCCTGTTGCTCAACAAAGTATTTGTTCCGTTCTGTGCAATCTGTCCAAGCAATCCAGCATAATTTCTAAATTTCTGCGCTCTTGAAGTATTATAAGGCATTTTAGCAAGAGCTCCTTTTACTTGGCTTTCTAGCTTTGAGATTTCTAACTGAGTGTAATCAACATCTTCTCCATTTCTTAGTTTTGCAACTAAGCCATCCATCTCTCCTTCATCAACACCAATTTCTAGTACCCCTGAGTAATCTCTTTCATAGGAGGTTATGCCTGATTTCTTTCCGTCTTCCTTATTACCATGCCCATGCTCATCGTTGCCATGGCCTTTATCGTGACCGCCTTCATGACATTCTTCACCATGACCACTTTCATGTCCATCTTCAGAGTGTCCACTCTCACCACCTTCTCCGCTGCTTCCGCCGCCTTCTCCGCCTTCGCTCATTTTGGAAGCACCTCCTTAGAGGATCTTAGGGTACTAACTGATTGAGAACTTTCTAATACAGAATCATCAACTTCTCTAATAATGTCAATTGTTACTTTAACTATGGTTTTAGGCCTTAATTCAGATTCCAGCATCCTAGGTATAACTATGATGCTCTGGCTGCCATGTTTTGCAATCTTTTTGGTTATGGTGAATTGTTTCATCTAATAAAAGCCCTCTTGTGCTAATTTTGTCACTACTCATAAATGATACATATTTTAGGCATATTAAGAAGAACTAGCATATAAAGCTTTTGGTTTTTTAGGCACAAAATAAAAAGTGACTGATTTTATAAAAAAAGCTGAAGCGGCGGCTGCCCTTTTTTAGCGAGCACTTTTGAAAATAACTAAGCAAGGTAGGGCTGGGCAGTCGGTAGCGAGTATGCAAGTTAACTTGTCAAAAAGAGAGAAACTAAGCTGAATAAGAAAGCGAGTGAACCCAACGTAGAGGAAGCACAACCTATCAAAATACTACGCTAGTGCTCGCTGGCAGCCACCGCTTCGGCTTGAATAAGTATGTAAATCACTCGCTTTCTCTGCAGTGCCCTTTTTTAGAACTTTCTGTAACTAGTCTTAATTTTGCCTGTAAGTCGGGCAAATCTTACAGGCATCAGCTGCAAAATTGGGCTTTACCTTATCTTAGCGGGATTTGATTTCTTTGCACAAACAGCGCATTATTAATGCCTGTTGCTAATGATTAGTCTAATGATTTTCAGCTTTATATACTTTTTTATTCATTGGCTTTTCCAAAAAAAGCTAATGATTTTTAGAAATTAGGTTTATTGGCTTGGTATTAGCTTTTATTAGCCTTAGAAAATTAACTTTAACATTTATATAGTAGATATACTCGTATGCCTTTAGTGAACAAAATTAAATCGAAAAAAATCTATCTGGATACTAATATATATTTGGATTATCTATTAAACAGAAAAAATAGGTATGGAAAAGATATAGGGAGCATTGCATTCACTATTTTTAATAGGGCTCTAGCTTGTGAATTTGAAATAGTTCTTTCGAGCTGGACATCAGAAGAGCTTATCAAAACTATAGAACCGGATAAGTTCATGTTTTTGATTCAAATGCTTAAAGCCAAAAATAAATTGCACTTAGTAAAATGCGAGCAAAATGACATTGAACAAGCTAAAAAACTTTCAGAACATTACCATGATCCGTTACATGCAATACTTGCCAAGAAAGGAAATGCAGAATTTGTAATAACAAGAGATTTGTCTGGGTTTGAGTGCAGCAAATCAATAATCAAAGCCTATTTGCCTGAGCAAATCTGATGAATTAACCTTTCTTTTCTCTTCTTCAGTTAATAATTTAGCAGAACCTTGCAGTCTTTTTAGTTCATTATATTCTGGGGATTGGACAGTATCATTAAGCAGTACAAATCCTTGAAGTCTGGATAACCATTCAATAACTTCTTCTTTTTGATACATTATCTCTACACTCAGAAAAGGATGAAGCGTATCTTTAGTATATTTCTTTGTCTCTAGCAAGGATTCATAAAATTCCTGTATTGCTATTAGTTTCCAAACTTCGTTGAAAGAAGAAAGAATATCTGCCTTAACCATTAATAATTCTTCTTCTGTAAGTTTTCTTAATAGCTGTATTGTTGTCCCTATATACTCTGTAAATAATTCGATTATCTTCTCGTCAGTTTTTGGCAAGCTTTCTATCATAGATAAGAGCCGCTTGATAAAGTTAAATTCTTGTGTGTCATCTTTTTCAAAATTTGAAAAACCTAATGATAAGATTTCTTCTTTGGCATTATACAATATATTATCGAACTCTTTATAATGGTATTTCTTAAGATCACTTACTTTCTTAATCTTAGAGTAAACATCAATTACTTCTATTATTTTTTTTTCAATTACTTCAGCTTCAGCAAAATTTTCAAATGAATAATTGGTATCTAAATCAAATATTTCAACACACATTTGCCCATAAAGATACCAACCTACTGGCAGATTTAAATTACAATCTTTATTTACTTTAGCTAATACTTTATTAGCTTGTGTTTTTCCAATTTCCCTACCTGTTTTTTTTAGCCAATGATATATTGATTTATTGTAAATAAAATTAATTTTGTTTTGGTCTTCTTTTAATTGAATAGGAATTCCGAACCATGTATGTTCTTGTGATTGAATTTTTTTTAAGCAGAATAATCTTTTATTTCCATCTGCTGTTTCCACAACTATCTCTAAAGATTTCAACAAGTCTAGGCATTTTTCAGTGCTAGTCCAGTCTGTCTTAGATTCTTTGGCAATCTCCATAATAGAGCGTGGCTCAAAACTTAAAGAACATTTTATGGTCTCGACTAGCTGTTTAGTTGTTTTGCGAGTCATATACTTTAGAAAACCTAACAAATATATAAATGTTGCTATATTTGTGTAAATATTACTAGTTATTGTCTCAAATAAATCAAAACATTTATATAGATATAGATAAATATAGATAAAACTTGATATTATTTGGTTATAGTGAATAAAACAAAAGATTTATATATTGGATTTGTATTATTGGCAATATTGGATTGTTAATTATAAAAGTAAATGCTTAAACAGCTTTTACTAATACTACAGGATAGTATTTATTAAACTATGGTAAAAAGATTATGGGTTAAATTGAAGAATGATTGGTCATCCTTGCTAATTGAATTTGTATTATTAGTAATAGTAGGCGGATTATTAGTTTGGGGTATTACATATTATATCACTGATTCCTTAAAAGCACAAACAGATATAGATGTAACTTGCAAAATTGAGAAGATAGGGGAAGATTAAGAAATTCGCTAGAAATTACGTTTAATAATAAAGCAGATTTTGCAGGAAAGAATTTATGGGTATATGTTTGGGATTTAAATTCATCTAGTTGGGGAAGTGATTATAGAGTGGCTGAACAATGCCAAAGAATCCAAAAGGAATTATTGGATCATATTGGTAGATTCAAAATTTTTTGTGATTTTATTCCCCCACAAAGTAATTCTACATTTACAATATACGGGGATTTAACTGAAAAGATAATTAATAGCAAAAAAATTAGCTTAGATTGGTGGGGAGAGACAACACCCTATAGATATCAAGAGCTTCCTTGTGATTAGATAAAATGATATCAAAAAAACAGATTGCAGCCTATTTAGTAAAACTAAATGACAAGTACCTATTAAATAATTCTGTCTTCAAATGCTTAAAATGGCTTTTTATGGTATTAGTAGATATCCATAATTTGCTATCGGTTGCTTTTATGCTTGCAATTATTTTTAGCTACCTTTACATTGATTATTATTACTTATTAAGGAGTTTAGTTCTATGGAGTTGGCTTATCACTTTAGTAGTCATAGAAATTCTAAATTATAACCATAATAAAAACAATGAATTTATGAAAAATAAATTCTGCAACAATCTTTATTATAGAAAATTTAAGTTTATTAGAGCATTTCATGTGTATACTATTATCCCACTATTAGTTTATATTATGTTTACAGTACCATTTTATGTGACAAAGAAAATTGAGGATTTGTATTTACAATTGTATATAGAACCTAATATATCATTTACCTTAGGTGCGATTATGGTCTCTTTATTTATCACAGCTAATTTAT
>JACPBN010000058.1 GCA_016180275.1 Candidatus Woesearchaeota archaeon | reverse complement strand
GTTTCAGAAACACTTGGCTCAGACATATTTACTTTGTTGGTTACATTAGGCATTTTATCCATGATTCAGCCAATTAGCTTAGCAAACAGCTGGCTTGTGTTTGATATCCCTGTCATGGTTATAATGAGCATTCTGATGCTGGTATTTATGGTTTACAAGCAGGGAATTTCCAGGCTGCAAGGAAGCATATTATTTTTCAGCTATATTGCTGTGCTTGTGACAAATATATTTTTGCACATATAAACGCTGAATAATTCCGGTCAATCTTAAAAACATAGTAACTATAAAGCTTAGACGATAAAAGTCGAGGCGGAAGCTGCCAGCGAGCACTTGCAGGATTAGTGGATAAGTTGTGTCTCCCAAATTTTACGAAAATTTGATAAAAGTGTGCAGCATAAAGCTGCACTAACGAATGTAGTTTTTCTTTTTGACGACTATCTTTCCTGCACGCTACCAACTGCCCGACCATACTTGATTCAGTTAAGTAGAATAGTGCTCGCTAAAAAAGGGCAGCCTCCGCCTCGACTTTGCAAAATGTAGCTTTACAGTTACAAAACATAAGCACATTATAATGTTACTATTCTCTCATACTTACAAAGTTTAATAAAGCATGTTCTCTAACGATTGATAAAATGGAGTTTCAGGAGCCAATAAAGAAGCCTTTAAATGAATATAAGTACAAGCAGAATGAGTTAGACATTGCACGTGATTTTGCTAGAAAAGCCATTAAAGAGTTTGGGCCTTTTATTAAAGGTGTTGTGCTGTTTGGAAGCTTGGCAAAACAGAAAAAGCTGGATAAACAAAGTGATATTGACATTCTTGTTATTGTTGATGATGTCAGCATGTTTTTAACTCCAGAGTTTGTTTCTGCATATCGCATTATCACTCAGAAAATTATAACTGATTTATCTCCTAAACTGCATGTTATCAGCTTAAAGCTTACAACATTCTGGGAATATGTAAGAGCAGGAGATCCAATTGCGATTAATATACTCAGAGAAGGCGTGCCAATATTGGATGCTGGTTTTTTCTCGCCTTTGCAGGCATTGCTCGCCCAAGGCAGAGTCAGGCCAACTGCTGAAAGCATCTGGACATATTTTGCAAGAGCTCCAAGAACTCTAACTAATTCAAGATGGCATATTACACAAGCCACACTTGATTTATACTGGGCAGTCATTGATTCTGCGCATTCTGCATTGATGCATTTGGGAGAGATTCCGCCAAGCCCGGATCATGTTGCAGATTTATTAGAGTCAAGATTAGTTTCTAAGAAATTGCTGGAAGAAGAGTATGCGCAGACAATGCAGCGCTTCTATAAATTGATGAAGATGATTGTCCACAGAGAGATAAAAGAAGTTTCCGGCGAAGAGTTTGAAAGATATTATGAAGAGGCAAATAAGTTTGTAAATAGGATGAGGACGTTTATTTCACAGAAGAAGAGATAGAAAATTTAACAGATGATAAACTTAAATACTCTTCCAGATATATTTGATTAAAAAAGGTGAAATGCTTCATCCAAAAATTAATAAAAACCAAAACTTATTTATACTTTACAATAACATAACAGCCCATGGCATTAAAACAGGTAATCCTAGTCAGAGATGATCTAAAGCTTCCGAAAGGAAAATTAGCTGCACAATGCGCGCATGCAGCTGTAGATGCAGCCTTAAAAAGTGATAAAGAGCGTGTTAAAGAATGGCGCAATCAGGGCATGGCAAAGATAGTTTTAAAAGTTACAGATTTGAAAGAATTATATTTCTACAATGACCAGGCAAAAGCTTCTGGCTTTGTAACTGCAGTTATTGAAGATGCCGGCAAAACAGTTGTAGAGCCTGGAACAGTAACCTGCATGGCAATTGGCCCAGATAAAGAAGAGAAGATTGATAAGCTGACCGGCAAATTGAAGATCTACGCTTTGATAGTGGTTGTGTTAATGGAATATTATATGTTGTGCTTCTCGATGTTTAATTAGCTGGCATTGCCCGTCGCAACTTGGCTATGTTATGCTGATTTGTGTTCGTCATAATTTGGCAGTCGCCACCGCTTTTGATGTTATTGTAGCTAAACAAATACCTTTTTTCTAGTAATAACAAACTTATTTAAACTGTGATAATATAATTCTAAAAAAAGAGGTAAAAATGGCAGTATTGATGGATTTATTGTTCACTATTATTATGATACCTATAAGCACATTTATTCTGCATGCTGTTGCTGCAAAATATGAGCTAAGGCATGTTAGGGTTGATGTTGCTTTCTTAGTTGCGACTGCAGTTGAATTTGTCAATCTTGCATTAAGGTATATGATAAAGTTTGGCTATTTTCGCGAGATAATAACTTTGATTGCCAGCATGGGCGTTGGCTATTGGCTGATTAAATCTTATTTTCATGATTCCTGGAAGGTTGCATTAGAAATATTCTTTGTGTGGTTTGTGTTAAGGCTATTGACCAGCTTATTGGCAGCAGTTATTCCTGGAGTTATACTTGCCTTTGCCGCTTGAAAATCTCAGGAAATTATTATAACGAATGCAGTTAATCCAAAAAAATATAAATACTAACAGGTTATTTCTGCAATTACAATGAAAAATCTCAACAAATACTTGGATGCATTGATAACACCGCAGATGACTAAGACATTTCTGTTGCCTGCCAGCATCTGGAAAAGGGCAGGAGCTTTTATTATAGATATTGCTTTGCTGGATTTAATTGTATTCTCTCCGTTTAAAGCAAATTTTGCTTCATTGATTGCTGGGGCAGATTCATATCAAAAAGCATTTCAGATGTTAACTGCCTCTCAAGAAAATCTTTCTTCCTTGATGATGGCTTCTTTCTTTATAGCCATTTTAACAATATCCTATTTTACAATTCTTGAATGGAAGCTTGGCCAGACAGTTGGCAAAATATTGTTTAATCTTTTTTTGGTCCAGGTTCCGGCAAATCAAGATGAGAAATTATCAAAGCCAGGGTTTTGGCAGGTTTTTACAAGTAATTTAAGCCTGGTGCCTTTCTTCCCTTTTATATTTTTGTGGCCCGTGGAAATCCTCAGCATTTTATTTACAAACAATAGGTTTATGGAGAGAGTTGCCAAAATACAGCTAATTGAAATTAAGATAATAGATTATTACCAAAGTGATGTTTGAGTTAAAATTAAATGCCTAAAAGAAAGTGATGCCTAAATGTCAAAAAATAAAACACTCCAAAATAATATGCCTTCTCCTAAAAGCAGATGGCTTGCTATAATTATAACATTATTAATCTTAACATTTTTTGCATATATATTTGCAGGCATAACAAGCTTATTTTCTTATTCAGATGAGGCTGCATGGGGTAATGTTGCATTAATCAAAATCCGTGGAATTATTACAGCACAGGAAGATGAATTTACTTTGGATGATCAGGCTGCATCAGATGAGATAATCAAGCTTATAAAAAAAGCAGAAGAAAATCCGGATGTTAAAGCAATCTTATTTGAGATTAACAGCCCAGGCGGTTCAGCAGTTGCCAGCAAAGAAATTGCAGACGAAATTGCAAGAGTAAGCTCAAATGTAAACAAGACAACAATTGCAGTTATTAGGGAGATGGGCACTTCAGGCGCATACTGGATAGCATCTTCAACAGATTTAATTATAGCATCTCCTCTCTCTGTTACAGGATCAATCGGCGTAATTTCCTCATACTTAGAATTCAACAAATTGTTTGACAAATACGGCATTAATTACAGGCGCCTTGTTGCAGGCAAATACAAGGATATTGGAAGTCCATTCAGGAATCTGACAGATGAAGAGAAAAAAAAAATAAAAAAACAGCTTGACTCTGTACATGAATATTTCATAAAAGAAATCGCAAAAAACAGAAACATGGGTGTTGAGGATGTCAGGAAATTGGCAGACGGACTGTTCTATCTTGGCGAGGAAGCGCAAAAACTTGGGTTAGTAGATGTTTTAGGGGATAAAGAAACAGCCAAGGATATTCTAAAAGACACTTTAAATTTGCCTGATATCCAGCTGGTTGAATACAAAAAGCCGCAAGGTTTTATTGATGCATTATTTAAGTCGTTTTCCAGGCAAAGCTTTAATGTTGGAGAGGGTATCGGAAAGAACTTAGTTAATACAGAAGCAAAGAAGAGTATAATCTCAGCATAACTGATATTAGGAATCGGATAGGGCTGTCTTACTTACCTGCTATTGTTAAAAAATTCAATCTCATCTTCAATTCTTTCATCTTCATCTTTTTCTTGGCGTTCGTTATCTCTTATGTCTTTCCACTGCCTGTATTTGGCTTCTTCCTCCTGCTTTCTCTGCCATAAGGCTGCTTTTTCTTCTGGAGTCAATTCTTTCTCTGGATTGGCATTTTCATCTGCAGTTATTGCAGTTAATGGAACACCCTGCCTTTCATCAATGGTGTATTTCTGCGCCTCAAAATTAACTATTGGCTCTTGCTTTTTGCATGCAGAAATAATTAATGTTAATGCCGATAATAACATTAATGCTAAAAATATTTTATGGGCTTTTTTCATCCTCTCACCTTTAGTCATTTGATTATCAATCTTAATTTAATCTTTTGCCAGTTATCTGTCATTCTTAAATATCAGGCAGTAATGATGATGCACATTAGGTATGAAGCTGAAACGATAGCCATATGGATAAAGAGTTTTATTATCCTGGCACCAAATCTTCTCTCCTTTAAATTTATATATTGCAGATAAACCTTTTGCAACATCCCACGCTAACGGCAGGAATTCACTTTTATCCACGTAATTCTGCAGTATCACGACAAGATAGGCATTTCTGTTTAAAATAGTTTTCATTTTTGCAAATATCTGGGTTACATTTGCAACAAATTCTTCATACGAGGCAGAATTTGCCAAATCTTCCTTAGATTCTGAATAATTTGTGTCCAGAAATGCTTTTTTTCTTGCATTATAGACTATGCCGACTTTCTTGTTTAGCATTGGGCCGTATGGCGGAGAAGTTATTACAAAATCGATTTTTGGCAGATTGTTTTTTTTCCAGATAGTATCAATATTCAGGCTATTTCCTGCAATAACATTAAGATTATTTGATGAGCCTAATTTTTTAAGTCTGGCTTTCGCAATCTGGGCATATTTATCCAGCAATTCTATGCCTACTCCATTTCTTTCTGTTTCATGGCATGCAACTAATGTTGAGCCTGTGCCTAAAAAGGGATCAAGCACATACTGGCCTCTTTTTGTAAAGAATAAAATAAATTCCTTAACCACGCTTTCAGGAAACTTTGCAGGATGCAGAATCTCATCGTCTTTTCTTGCCGGCGGATAATGTACAAACCATGTTCTGGTAAATTTAATCCATTCTTTACTTGTGAGCTCATTAAGCTTGTTGTCTTTATGGTAAGTTCCACGTTCGCCCATGTTTACTGGGATGCCTCTGTTGCCTTTAAATCCTTTCATAATAACCTTTTGCTTCGCAAAAGCTTAACCAAACCATCGTAACATACTCGCTCTGCTCGTAGGTTTGGAGACGTAACTCCAAACTATCTCGCTTTGCTAGATATTACAACTCTTTTGATTAATCTTTGCAAATCCTCCTTAATTTTGATATATCCTGATTGTTAGAACAAAATTTATATAGTTTGCTATAAAAATTCTCTTTCTGATTGGCTCTTGGTTTTGGACAATATTAACAAATTATGCGTCCAACTTAATTGTCTCATCAGTGGTGAGAGTTTCTCATCATTATAATAAGTCTCATAAAATTGTCTCATCCTCCAGAGATTTTTATCAGAATATCCTTTCAGCTCTGGGCGACTTTTTTTAATATAATCTGCCAATTGTCCAACAACAGACTCTCCCCATTCTGAGGTATACAGCTTTTTGTTGATATATTCACCTATTCGCCAGTATAAATTTATAAGCTCTGTGTTAACAGTTTTAAGGGCATTGTACTTCGCTTTTTTAATAAGCTCTATCACCTCAATAAACTGCTTTTCAAGTAGTTGTCCTTTTTTTGGCTTAATTAGTCTCATTCTTATCACTTAAAATGCCCTAAATAAAACAAAATTTATATAGTTTGCTGTAAAATTTCAATTTGTTATAGCCCCGTCGTCTAGCGGTCAAATTCTCTGTAAAAAAGGGAAGGCTTAGGATACGGGCCTCTGGAAGCGTTAGTTAAACTGATGCTAAAGACAGCCTGTGACGGCGGTTCGAAAGAATTTGTAAATCCAAATTCCGTATTTCCGCCCGGGGCTATTTTATAATTATTAGTGACATTTGTCTTGAAATGAAAAAAGAAAAAAGCTGCGGTGTTATACTGTTTAGAACAGATAAGAAAACAAATTCTCGCAAATACATGATATTACATTATTCTGAAGGACATTGGGATTATCCAAAAGGCCATGTTGAAAAAGGAGAAACAGAAGAGCAGACATCCAGAAGAGAATTAAAAGAAGAGACAGGAATAGCTAAAATTAATCTGATAAATGGGTACAAAGAAAAGATAGAATATTCTTTTAAGCACAAAAAAGACCTGATCATTAAGGAAGTCATTTTCTATCTGGCAGAAACCGAAGAAGAAAAAATCAAAATATCTCATGAACATATTGGGTTTAAGTGGCTAAAATATGGAGATGCGCTTGAAAAAGTGACATACGATAATGCTAAATCTTTATTGCAGAAAGCTGAAGCATTTCTTAATAATTTAGAAAAATAAGGATATAAAAAAATAAAAAAAACAAAGCAACAAAGCATTTACTTGCTCTTTCTTCCGCGAGCCATGACTGCTGCAGAAACATCGCCTTGCTTATCTACAAAATATAAGTAACCAGATTGCTTTTTGACGCTTGCTTTTGCTACTTTCTCGACTTTGCCAGCTTTTTGTTTGCCGCGTCCGCGAGACATTCTTGCTCTAGAAATATCGCCCTGCTTATCTACAAAATATAGGAAACCTTGTTCTTTCTTAACGCCTACTTTTGCTACTTTTTTTGCTGCCATCTAAAACCCCTCCTATTTTTTATATTTGATTACTTAGAATTTATCTAAGACAATCTGGATTATAAAGCACTCATTTATATAGTTTTCGTTTTTTGCACAAATTTGACGTCGATGAATAATTTTTTCATGCACGACAAAGAAATTATCTGAAAAATGCATACAAACCTCCTTCAATTATGCCTGCAACGATAATCAATGGCAGGGTAATGGATACAAATACTGCAAAAGCTTCTCTGTAATTATTTGCAAAGTTCTTTCTTCTATCTTTATGAAACCATGTTAAGCCAATCTTTAATCCATAAGAAAATGATAAGATTATTGCAGGCAGCTCAAATATGCCGTGCGGGAACAGTCTCCAGATGATTAACGGCGAATATTTTTCAATTGCTATTCGCAAAGTTGTGCCTATAAAAAAACCGTTGATTAATATTGCGAGCACAGGCAAGAAAATTATTCCCAGCAAAAATCCGAAAAATGCAGTGCGCAGGTTGTTCTGGATAATAAAAAATGTGACTTCAAAAAAATCCTTTCCTTGCACCCGGGCTAAGATTGCTTTAATGATCTCGTCCTGGAATTCTTTCAGAAAATTAGGGAATAATAAGCCAAAGATGATTGACCCTGAAAATAATGCAGCCGTTGCAATGATGTAATTTTTGTTGCCTGAAATTTTGAGATATAAGCTTCCATAATAATTGGATATTTTAGTGTTATAATTATTAATCAATTTCTGCTTAGAATTATTTTTGCGTTTCATTTTATAGCCCAAACAAACTATTTTGCGCGACCATAAACAATACAGCAATGCCAACCATAATGCCATACACAACTTTGTTCCACAAAAATATTTTTGCGCCATCAAAATTTCCAAATGGAAGCATATTAAAAAGTCCAAGCCATGAATTAATAACAAAGCCGTAATAAAATATCCCAATTACGCCTTTAACAGGGAATAAAAATATCAGGCTTAAAAATATTAATGCAAGCACTAAATTAACGGCTGGGCCAGCAGCTGATATCAATCCGTTCTTTCTTGCATTTACATTGCCTGCAATCATTACTGCGCCGGGCGCTGCAAATATAAACCCAAAAAAGCTCATTGCTATGGCTAGCAATAACATTTGGTTATCTGCTCTAAATTCTGCCCAGCATTTATAATGTTGCGCAACAATCTTATGGCCTAATTCATGGAGCAGAAACCCTAATCCGACTGTAACAGCTGCAACTAATAATGTGTCAGGGAATCTTGCTGATAAGCTAAAACTAAATAAATCAGAAATATCTGTTCCGGAAAGCATGATTGCAAATGCAAAACTAATAGCTAGCCATGCCCGCAGAATGTGCAGTATTTCAGTTTTTGAAGTTAAAATTCTGCCTAATTTAACAGCATCTGCCTGATGGTAATAATATTCATGATATCTCATTTTATGCCTCAATTGATTTATATAATATCTCTCTTTTATCTTCATGCTTATTTATAGCTTTTGTTTTGCATTCTTCAGTACAATATGGATTAGGCTTTTTCTTGCAGCCATTGCAGCACATAAACTGCTTATTGCATGGTGAATAAGGGCAGTTGATCATCCTGCCGCATTGTTTATTGCATAATTCACAGTTATAACAGCTTTAAAAAAGTTTTTTACCAGTAATTGGTTCCTAAGGCCTTGCTTTAGCTTCTGTTTTAACTGATGGATACAGGATAGCCCTTCAGGGCGAATAAAGAAAAAGCGTAAGC
>JACPBN010000057.1 GCA_016180275.1 Candidatus Woesearchaeota archaeon | reverse complement strand
CCATCCTAATCAGATGTTGAATTGGATCATGTTCGGCTTGAGCATGCAATCTCATAACTCTCATAAATCCTTCTGGAGACAGATGCTTTGCAACCTTTCTAATTGCAGCTTCATCTTCATTTCTTGTTGTAATACCATCGTAGAAGCCAGGTATATCAACATGAAGTGTATAAGGATTACCTAATCCTCCTAAGACGTCAGTAAGAACTCTTCCAGGATTAAATGCTACTCCTCCTGCAATTCCAGAATGGACTGCAGCATCAGCTAATTTTAAACCGACTCTGGCAGTAACAAGCCCGCGTAATGTTGCTAATAGGGTAGGATGTCCTTCCTTAAATTCGGTGTCGCTGACAAAAACATGACTTGGTTTACGGATCTTTCCTGACGATATAGCTTCTTGCGCCATCTCTTTAAATCCAGCACTTCCACTTTCTTCTGCAGTTTCGGCGATTATTTGGACATTGTATCTAAGTAAATTGTTTTTGATAAGGAAATCAAGTGCATACATTGTACCTAACAATGGGCCTTTATCATCAGTTGCTCCACGACCATGAACAACACCATCTTTAATTACTCCAGAAAATGGTTCGATAGTACCCCATTTTGACCTGTCCATCTCTGGCTGGACATCGGCATGATGATACACTAGTACCCAAGGTGCGCTAGGATCTACTTCGTGAGTAGCTAGCATTGCAGGGAATGTTCTTCCTTTTGCTTTTGCTTCAAGGATTTCTGTTTTAAAACCTATAGCTTCTGCTTTCGTACTAATCTGATGAACAATAGTGTCTAAATTTGCTGCTTGTGTTGGATCACCACTTTCACTTCGTGTTTGAATTAAGCCTGAAAGTTCACTAGCAAATTGATCCATTCTTTCAGTAGTTAAGAATGTGTTAATCTCATCGTCACTAAATGCATATGTTTTTTCGCTCATAGTATTCCCTCACTCTTTAATTTTAAAAATAAGTTTCTAATTAAAAAACTAATGTACTCTATAATGATAAATTCTCTTTATAAAAATATTATGGTGTTTTAAACGATATTGTGAGAGAAATATCTTGGTTGTAAAGAATTCTAAAAAATAAGAATTTTATTAGGGTATTCTTGCATAAGGGCGTTAATACAATCTATTTAATATTATTTAATGGGAAAGTTAAAACCATGAGTTCAATTTTTAGGTTGTATAAAGCTTCCAGCTTAAAGGATATGAAGATAGAAAGGCATGAGGAACTTAAAGAAGAGCTTGACCTTCTTAAAATATTCAAAAAGAAACAACTAAGGATAGAAAAACAAATTGAGGGTTGTATTAGGAAAGATGACTGGCTAAATAAGACAGTTGATCTTATTGATTCTCTTCCTGGATTTGCAAAAACTCTTAGTTTTGTATGCGCAACAGAGCTTGGGCCTATTAGCAGGTTTAAATCAAGAAATGCCCTTGCAGCTGATGCAGGAATGCACCCTTGTGTGGATTCATCTGCAGGCAAGATTAAGCATGGCAGAATTAGAAGAGTTGGAAGAAAATTATTCAGATGGGCGCTGATAGAAGCTGCTCATGCTGCCTCAAGAACAAATAATCCTGTCGCTAAATACTATAAGAAAAAAGCCAAACAAAAGAAAAGCAATCATGCTGCAGCCATTGCTACTGCAAATAAGCTTGCTAAACTAATGTATCATATATTATCAAAAGAATGCTTGTATAATCCTGGATTGGAGCAGTAGGTGCTGTCCTTGTTTCCACATGTCTTGTAAAAGACTTTTGTCCAGAATGGACGCCTACTGACTCCACAGAGTGTGCTTTAAGCACTAATAGGAGTGTGTCGCACTACCACTGCTCCACATCTCAGGAAATAGAAACTATTAAATAAAAGGTGATATTTATATGTAACTAAGGGACACATAAAAAAAGATGGATGGCAGGGTAAAACCTGTTGTTCATCAAAAATATAGAATTCTCATAGGAGTGGAAAAATGGGGGATTTTGATTGATAATAAGGTTTATGCTAACAAGAACCTTAGATAAAAGCCACAGCCGCAGTGGGCACTGGCTGTGTTACCATATTAGTTGCGCCTCCTCTACACTGTGGATAGTAGAAGGTAGTGGGTAGATAGTGGTTAACTATACTCTACCCACTACCTTCTACTTTCTACTGATGGCATTGCCCGTCGCAACTTGACTCTTTTAAATGGATTTGTGCCCACTTAATTGGCGGCTGTGGCTTTTTTGGATATTTATATTTTATATATACCTAATGATTTTACTGAAATTTTTTAAAGGGAATACCCTTATCATTGTTGTTCTATGGCAGAGAGCAAAAGAACAGTAAGCTTGGAACAAGAAGTATGTTATTGGCCAAAAGAAGGCATTCCATTCAGAGAGGAGAAAGATTACAGTGTCCGAAGATTTAATTATATAAGTGAAGATAATAAAAAACTATATTTATTAAGGTATTTGCCTAAGACAAGAAGAATAGAAGAACCAATTGTTGGATTACATGGAATAGCTCAAAAAGCTGAAAGCTTAGATCATATTGCTTCATATGCTGCATCTCATGGAATTGAATTTTTTTCTGCTGAAGTCCGGGGAAGAGATGGAATAGAAAAAGATGATTGGAACTTGGTACATTATTGGCATTATGATGTGCCTAAAGGAATATCTGCGGCCAAAAGAATTTCTAGGTCAGATAAGATTTTTACACTTGGATTTAGCCTTGGTAATTTTTTGATGTGTAGATATTATTTAGGGCACATAACTGAGAGAAATGAGCTTAAAGGAATTATTCTCTTAAGTTTTCCGTATGACTTAACCAAAACACATGCATTTTTTAGGTCTTTAGGCAGGTTCATGTATTATACTCTTGAAGCATATGCAAAACGATCTGACGGTTTAATAGTACTAACAAGCGTATATGCAGCAGTATATACATATGCTGCAAAGCCCGTAAAGCTTGCTGACATTATCCTAAAGAAACTCGGAATTAATCTGCCAATGCTGTATAATCCTGAGAATATAAGCGCAAGCGACATAAGAAGTGAGTTTACCAGAAATATTGTTGACATACCGTTAGTAGAATTTCGGCCATTAGTTCTTGCTATGGATGAAAAGTTTCAGAAAATGAAATTACATTTTGATAAGATTCCTGCTGAGAATAAATCTTTTGTGGAATTACCTGGAGCTGGGCACCTGGATATGGTTTATGACATCAGAACTGCAAGAAGGATCAATAGATTTGTGCTAATGAATGGCACTAAAACTGATAGAAATAGCGGTAAATAGATATGATAAACAAAATTATCAGTTAATTAACTCAATCTTTTTTGCCCTGTGGAGAGCTTCATGTCTTTTTCTTTAAGTATCTCTTCAACAAGCTCTACATTGTATTTTAGCTTTTCAATATCCTGCCTTATCTTGGCAAACTCATCAAGAATTGTGTCACGGAAGCTCTCAACCTCTGCTATAAAACTCTCAAATTCCTCTCTTGTTATAGGGCTGGAATCTCTCAAAGAATCCTGTATTTGTTGAATGTCATCAGCTGTAGTCATACGTAATCATGTCCCCCACACAGAATATTATGAGGAATATCTTTCAGCATTTTTAAAGTTTGTGGCATTTTGCCAGGCAAAGAGCTTGGCAAGTCAGTTCTGCCATAATAAGAGTCACCAAAGTAAGTATCTCCTGTGAACAAGATTTTATGCTTTTTGTAGAGAAATAATGTACTGCCTGCAGTATGGCCAGGTGCACCGAAAGAAACAATACTATTATCAGCCAAAAACTTTTTAATTTTTGAGATGGGTTGTAATTTATTTTCTTTTAATAACTCCGTAAAATCAGATGCTATTTTCTTGTCCAATACTGCGCCAAAAGCATCTTTTTTGAAGAAATCAATTTCATCTTTGCTTGCGTAAAAAGTTGCATTTGGAAACATGTCAAAATTACCGATATGGTCATAATGAAAATGCGTGAATAAGACAATCTTAACATCTCTTACATCAGCTATCTGCTTAAATTGCCCTTCTACTTTATTCCTGCAGATCCTTGGGCAGGAATCAATTATGACAATTTTATTTTCTTGCTTGGCATTCAGTTTTATAATATAGCAATTGGAATCTTCGTTAATTTTCCAGACATTTTCTGCAAGTTGGATAAGCATTTTGAAATAGATAATAAGAAGTAATACATAAATAATTGTATTTTATGTATGTGCATAGTAAAAATTTACGAAGCAGCTGCCGCAGTTGGCACTCTCTCGTTTGGTAGAAAAGTTGCCCCTCCTCTACGCAGTGGAGAGTATATAACATATTTGAAGAGAATTGCGTTCTGCGTTAGCCAATCAATAAATGGTTTGCCTTGCCCGTCGCAACTTGGCTTCTTTAACTTGATTTGTGCCAACTAAATTGGCGGCAGCTGCTATGCACATAACTCAAAAGAACAACTCTTCAAGAATCTTAAAGCATATTGGGAAAAAATCCATTTCAGCATAATGTGCTCAGTTATTTACTTCTTTGACTATAGTACTAGATTTTACTCTGAAACTTTGATTTTGCCTAGTGAAATTATTAGTGCAATTAATTGTAGGGTAGTTATTATTGAGATAGAATGTGCCTGCTGCAAACTGCCCGCTTATTTTATTGCAAGCATTTTCTATCTGAGTATATGAATTATAGCCAGCATTTAAATTTGTTATTATATTAGAATTGACTATATGTAAATTTTGATCCTTGCAGTACATTATTGAGCTAAACTTAGAAACTTGATCATTTTGAGTTGAATAAAACTTAGAAGCAGTGATTTTTTTTAGTGATAACTGATGATTCTTGGAAAGATGCCTGAGCTGCCTGACTATAGCCAGATGTTTTTTTATGCGCAGAGAGCATCTTTGATAAGCTTTTAGCATAAACCCCACCAGCTTATTTTATATAATTTATATAACTTAGTTTGATATTTTTTTATATGATATTTTTTTATATTTATTTGAGGCAGTATAATTTAAGGTAGTATATATAGGTAGCGGAGATATAAATAACCCGTTCTGATTTTTTTGCCAATAATGGAAAAATTTATATATTTTGTTGCATTAATGGTAATTAAGGGTAGCAATGATATTGATTTAATATCTATTAACTAGCCAAGGCCTATTTATATTAATATAAACTAGTTTTCATATGCGGCAATAATGAAAAAACATACAAGCAGCCAAAAAAAGAGTAATAATGGAAATGTTTCTAGTGTAAATAATAAAAATTATAACAATAATATACATGAGAGTAATAGCCATAATATCTATAATGCAGCTGCGCCTAGAGTAAAAAATGAAGTTAAAAAAAGCATTGCTAAAATAGATCTTCTTGACAAAAAGATTCTTTTTGAACTAGATAAAAATGCCCGCATTCCCACAACCCAGCTTGCCAAAAAATTAAATATTTCAAGAGAGACATGTAAATACAGAATAGCAAATCTTGTTAAAAACAATGTTATAGCAAAGTTCAGCACAATTATTAATCCTAACAAACTTGGCTATAAAATGTATAAAATACATCTGCAGCTCACAAATATAGGCGAAGAGCGGGAAAAATTTTACGACTACTTAAGCAAGCATCCTTATGTATATTGGATGGGAATTTGCAATGGTTCTTGGGATTTAATTCTCACAATGTTTGTTCATGATGCAAACCATTTGTATGCAATAATAAATGAAATAAACTACAAATTCAGGCATATAATTGCAAGAAAAGTTGTTGGCACATTTGTAGATGCATATGTATACAAAAAAAGTTTTTTCACAGATGAAATAACAAAAATAGATAAGATAGGCAGTACGGTTGTGCATAATTATATAGATGACGTTGATAAAAAAATAATTGAAATTCTTTCCAATGATGCCAGGCTGCCAATAACAGAGCTTGCGCAAAAAACTGGAACTACTGCAGGTAAATTAAGACACAGAATAAAGAAATTAGAGGAGAAAGCAATAATTATTGGATATAGGATATTATTAAACTTGCATGCCCTAAATCTAGAGACATTCAAGGCTCTCATCTATTTTAATTATATAGATGAACAACGTGAAAAGACATTTCTGGAATATTTGCATCAGAATCCAAAAACCAGTTATTATGTCCGTGTTATAAGCCCATGGGAAGGTGAAGTAGAATTTATTGTAGAAAATTATAATGAATTTAATATTATAATAAATGATTTAAGAAAAAAATTCTCTGACTTAATAAAGAATTATGAGTTTGTTATGATTAGCAGAGAAGCATTTCTGCCTGGCTTATACAAAGCAATTTAAAAAGAATATTTTTATTTCAGTATGCCATTTTGCCAAATTATTATTTTTTATCACATATTTATTTTTAAAAAATATTGTCTCAGAAGGTTCTACGCTCATCACATTTCAGACGGGAATAACATCATCATCGACAAATATATAGAATTGCCGTTCCATTATAAATTTTTTTGGTTTTTATGGGTTTTACAATCAAAAACATAATCAAACCAATTTCACTCTATCAAATACCTGCATTTCATAGCCATCAAAATCATTTGAATCATTGACTTTAATTCTTGCAACTTTGTGCTTGACTGCTGCCTCTGCAACACCTCTTGCAACTCTCGGCACAACTCTGGGGTCAAACGGTTTTGGAATTACATAATCAGCGTGCAATGGATTTTTTGCATCAAACATTTTCTTCTTTGCGTCTTTCAGATATGCTTTTGCCAAAAATTTTTTAATAGCAAAAGGCACTTCCTCATTTGCAATTTCAGCAAGAGCAGTAGATGCTGCAAATTTCATTTCCTCTGCTCTGTGATATTAACTGCCCTGACATCAAGCGCTCCACGGAAAATCCCCGGAAAGCCAAGAACATTATTTACCTGATTGTCAAAGTCGCTTCTTCCGGTTGCTACAATAAAAGCTCCTGCTTTCTTAGCAGCATCAGGCATTATTTCCGGTACAGGATTTGCCATTGCAAACACTATTGCTTTATCTGCCATTGACTTTATCATCTGCCCATTAACAACATTTGCCACGCTTACCCCCAAAAACACATCTGCGCCTTTTAATGCCTCTGCAAGTACCATCTCTCTAGAATTTTGCGCAAAATATTCCTTATAATGATTCATATCTTCCTTTCTGCCAGAATAAATCAACCCTTTTCTGTCGCACATGAAAATATTTTTTCTCTTCACACCTGCATATTCATAAAACTTTGAGCAAGCAATGCCTGCTGCTCCTGCGCCATTAACAACAACTTTTATCTCAGATATTTTTTTGCCTAACAGTTTTAATCCATTTAGCAGCGCTGCTAATGATATAATTGCAGTTCCATGCTGGTCATCGTGAAAAATTGGAATTTCTGTTTCTTTTTTTAATCTCTCTTCAATCTCAAAGCATGCTGGCGCAGCAATATCTTCTAGATTCACTCCGCCAAAATTTGGCTGAAGCTGCTTTACAGCTTCAACTATCTTATTTACGTCACTATGTCCATCTTTATTCCGGACATTCTGTAAACAGATTGGAAATGCATCAACATCTGCAAATTTTTTGAACAAAACAGCTTTGCCTTCCATGACAGGAAGCCCTGCATGAGGCCCAATATCCCCTAATCCAAGGACAGCAGTGCCGTCTGTAACTACAGCTACCATATTACCGCGATTAGTATACTTCCAAACCTCCTCTGGACTTTTCTTAATCTCCAGGCATGGCTCTGCAACTCCGGGAGTATATGCAAGAGAAAGCTCCTCTTGTGTCTTGCATGGTTTTGTTGGAACTACAGCAATCTTGCCTGCAGGCTTTGCTGAATGATATGCTAGGGATTTTTGTTTCAAGTCTGCCATATTACAAATAAAGAAATATTACTTATTTAAGAATTATTCTGTTTTATACACATTATTTATTATACCCTCCACCGCCAGAGCCACCGTAATTTCCACCGCCTCCTCCACCGCTACTTCCAGAATAACCGCCACCGCTTCCGCCATCTCCGCCAGAATAATTACCACTGCTTCCTCCACTTGCATAATCTGCCCCAGAGCTTGCTGCATAACCAACGCCTGCACTGTCGCTTCCCATTGCAAATTTCTTTGCCTCTCCTTCACTCATGCCAAATTTGTGCTGTAAAAATGAAATGCAGCATGGACAGCTTCTTACCTGCATTGGCTGAGATTGTGAAGATAAGCTGCTGCTAAAATCATTCTGCTGCTGCGTTCTCTGCTCTTCAATTGTCAGTTTTTTTTCCTGCTTTTCCTCACTCTTTTGCTGAATGCTATGTCCAGAGCCAATAACTGCATTTGGATCCCCTTGAGTAAAAGAAAACAGTGTCTGCTGCGCTGGACGAAGATGAACTTCCCTATTTTCAATCATATGTAAATCTAGTGCACGCTTGACGCTTTCTCTCTTTTCTTCCTCGCTCACATAACCCTCAATCCCCTGATCTCTTGGTTGTTCTCGTGCAAATTGCATTTTTATCCTCGATATTCACTCAGCAATACATTTCTTTAGCTCATCTTCAATTTTCTTGAAATCAAATTTTTGCCCAATAAAGACTATCTGTGTCTGTTTTTTGCCTGATTCCGATTTTTTGTTATTTGCTAAATTAGTTTTTATATTTTTATCTTGTTTTGCTTCAACATGCATCTTTGTCTTTGGATTATATATCTTAGTTTGCGGAATTAAATCTGTTTTCACATCTATCCTTCTTCCTACCTGCTGATACACTGCTTTATCTTCTAATCCTTTAAAATATATAATGCCTTTGCTTCTGAATATGCTGTCCGGCAGCTTTTGCGCAAATGCCTGGAATTTCCTTATATCAAGCATTTTATCTGCTTTAAACATGAACGAAATAATCCCGTCTTTATCAATATGATTGCCAAACTCATCATGCCCATGATCTTCCTCAATCCATTCACCTTTCTCATCTAAAAATCTTTTGACATCAAACTGCCCTATATTTAGTATCAGTCCAAGATTAACTTTGCTGTGTTTTGTCTCAATTATCCTTGCATGCGGCGCAATTGAATTTATCTTTTGCTTTATCTCAAAGAGTTTTGCATCTGTAACTGCATCAGCCTTATTCAGCAGGATTATATCTCCTGCTTTAATTTGATCCACACCATTGCTTTTCTTCAGATTCTCTTCAAAATGCGCTGCATCAGCAACCGTAATTATGCTGTCCATCTCAGTCAACTGCTGCAGCTCTTTCAGAAAGAATGTCTGCGCGACTGGCACAGGATTTGCCAATCCTGAAGTCTCGATCATTAAATACCCTAGATTTTGGTGTGTGCGCAATATTTTCAGAATCATTTCTATTATATCCCCTCTCACTTGGCAGCAGATGCACCCATTGCTTAGCTCAATGATGTCTTCTTTTGTGCTGACGATCAATTGATTATCTATCCCGATTTCCCCAAATTCATTTACAATCACAGCAACCTTCAATCCTTTATTATTCTGAAGAATATGATTCACTAAAGTAGTCTTGCCACTGCCTAAGTAGCCTGTGATGATAGTGACAGGCAGTTTTTTGGAGGTATGAGTATCTTTTACTTTTTTTGATTTTACTTTTTTTTCTATTTGTTTTTTTGTCTTCATTTTCTTAGTTATAACTGTCAATTACCGTCGGAAAATATGTTATTACTAGCTGCTGCATATATATTTTACTAATATTTTAAATGAGATTATTCAGAATTATTATTTATTGCTTATCTACAATCTTCGCCAGCACACTCTCTGTACTAACAATATGCGTCTGCATTTTCAGCTCTTCAGGAGAAAAACCAAGCGCCAATCCGATCAATTGTGGAAGATGCAGTATCGGCATGCCTAATCTTTTTTCAATGATGCGTTCAGTGTCTGGCTGCATTGAATCTAAATTCAGATGGCATAATGGGCAAGGAGTTACCATACAGTCTGCACCATTATCTTTTGCATCAAGCGTTTGTTTTCCTGCCATTTTCAGGCTTGCATTCCTGTTCATCATTGTGATCGGAAATCCGCAGCACTTTGTCTTGCCTTCATAATCAACAGGCTCTGCGCCTAATGCCCTAATCAATTTATCAAGAGAGGTAGGATTATCTGCGCTCTCAAATCCAAGCGTTTCTTCTGGCCGCAACAAGTAACATCCATAGAACGGAGCAACTTTCAATCCAGTCAACGGCTTTACTACTTTTTTCTGCAGATTTTCCAATCCATAATCTGCAGCCAGAATCCATAATAAGTGTTTTACAACAGCAGTTCCTTTATATCGAAACCCTTCATGACCTTGTAAACTTTTATCACTAAGCTGATCATCTGCATGATTAATGCCTTGATGTCTTGCATTGCCAGTACCATTGGTTTTTTCAGACGTAATGCTTTTATATGCACTTTCTTGCGGTTCAATCTTCTCATTTGCAATCTTCTCATTTATCTGTGCAAGAAACTCAGGATTTTCTTTTAATTTTTTATTGGATTTAGACATCACGCCCTGGCATGTGCTGCAATGCGTCATAACAGGCAACTGCAGTTCTTCTGCCATCGCAAAATTCCTTGCATTCAATGCATCTCCTAAAATAGGAGTTCGTTCATTGATCACTCCTGCGCCGCAGCAGCTTGCCCGTTTCAGCTCAACTAACTCAATGCCCAAATGCTTGCAGATTAATGTAGTAGATGCATAAAGCTCTTTGCAAGCTCCTCTCGAGACGCACCCCGGAAAGAATGCATACTTGAGATGTTTAGATTGTGACTTAGCATCTTCTATTTTTTCTTCCTTATTTTTTATTTTGTTTGCCATCTTTCAATTTAATTATTTTATTCTTTATTTGGATTCCTGTGCTCAAACAGCTCAGGCTCTTTGATATCCGATTTATTTGACATCTCTTTTTTCTCAAGCTCTAGGTAGATTTTCTTGATCTCTTCTGCTCCAACAATTGGCTTATGCCAGATATCTGGCATCTTTCCTTTAAAATACATCCGCATCCCTACAGGAGCCAACTGAAAAAAACCGACTATGTTAAGGCCAACAGATTTCATCGGCAGAGTGACTTCATTTATCCAGCCTGCATGCTTCACTCCGTCAGAGAATGCCTTATGATGCCTTGCACCAGGATTAAAAATCATCCCTGATTGCTGGGCATATTTTCTTATCTTCAATATCTGCTCTAATGGTGCAACCTTCATTGGGCAAACCTGCACACATGCAAAACAATGGGTGCAATCCCATATACCATGATTGCTTGGCTTGTTTAATGCACGCAATCTTTCTTTTTTTCGCGTATCACGAGAATCATCAGCATACCTTAAAGCACGAGCAAGCGCTGCTGGCCCTAAAAATCTTTTTTCAACTTCCAGGCTATTGCAATCAGAATAGCAAACTCCGCACATAATGCACGAAGCAACTGCATCCAGTTTCTTAGCTTCTTCTTTCTTCATAATAAACTCTTTCTCAGGAAAGCTTCCATCATATATTATCCACGGCTTGACTGCATGCAATGCATCCCAGAAATTACCCATGTCAACAACAAGATCCTTGACCGGTTTCATGTTTCCCATTGGCTCTATAAGGATTTCATCTGAGCAGAATGTTTCAGTGACCTTATGAACTTGAGTTTCACATGCCAGTTTAGTCCTTTTATTTACCTTCATGCCGCAGCTGCCGCATATAGAGTTCTTGCAATTACGGCGGTAGGTCAAACTTCCGTCATGCTTCCATTTTATCATATCAAGGCAATCCAATAATGTAGTCCCTTCTTTTACCTCAAGCTCAAAAGTATCATACCTTGGTGTATCATCTTTTTTGTCTTTTGCCGCATCAAATCTCTGTATCCTGAATTTGATTATTTTTGATTTTACTCCTTTCCCGGATTTATTTTTAACTGCATCTGCATTATTTGGTTTCTTATATTTTGCAGTTTTCTCTTTTGCTATTTTTTTATCCTTCATTTTTTGTTTTTTTAAGTTTTAACAAGATAATTTTCTGATTATTTTTAGTATAAGCTTAATATCAATAATTGCATTAATACTTCCTTTCCTCTGGCTGGTGCTTAGTAATTACCACGGGCCTTTCATCTATCTTTATGCCTGTAGCTTCATCCTCATTCTTTGATACCATGAAATGCTTCAGGTATTTGATATCATCTCTCTTAGGAAAATCTGCTCTTGTATGCGAGCCGCGGCTCTCTTTCCTGTTCAATGCAGACAGCACAATGATTTCAGAGAATTTCAATAAGCTTCCAAGCTCTAGCACTTCAATCAGGTTTGTGTTGAAAGTCTTGCTTTTGTCATCAATATTTATCTGGCTATATGCCTTCTGCAGATCGCGAACAGTCTCTAGTGCAAACTTAAGTTTCCTGTCATCCCTTAAAAGCCAGCAGTATTTCTCCATTGTATTCTGAAGCTCATCTCTGACTTCAATCATTCTAATTTTGCCGTCCGTATTTAACAGCTCCTCTATTTTTTTCTTTTCTTCTTCAAGCAGTTTTTGATTATAAATCTCTTCAATTTCATTGTTTGCGCAAAATAAATTCATCATTCTTCCTGCGCGTTTGCCGAATACAACACATTCCAGTAAAGAATTTGCGCCTAAACGATTAGCTCCATGCACAGAAATACATGCACATTCACCTGCAGCATATAATCCAAGTACCCTATTTTTTGAATCTTTCAAGACTTCACATTCTTTTGTAACAGGGATTCCGCCCATTGAATAATGCACAGTCGGCCTGACAGGTATTGGCTGAGTAACAACATCAATATGCATTTGCTTTGCGCACATCTCATGCACAAAAGGCAGTTTCTCCATGATTTTTTCTTTGCCTAAATGCCTTAGATCAAGGTAAACAAAATCTTTTCCGCCAATACCTCTGCCTGCAAGAATTTCGCTTTCAATTGCTCTACTGGTTATATCTCTAGGGGCAAGCTCCATTTTAGTTTCCGCATATCTTTTCATAAAGCGTTCGCCTTTGCCATTAATCAGATAGCCGCCTTCTCCTCTCACAGCTTCTGTAACAAGCAATCCTAGCTTATACAATCCAGTCGGATGTATCTGGACAAATTCCATATCTTGTAAGGGGAGGCTTTCCCTCAATACAAGAGCAAGGCCATCCCCTGTACTTGCATAATCATTAGAAGTTGTTTTATAGCATTTCCCATATGCGCCTGTCGCCAACAGTACAGCTTTTGCCTGGATTAATTCAATATTTCCTGTCTTTATATCCAGAGCAATTACTCCTTTGCAAACCTGCTGCTTGCTTCCATCTTCATTTATTCCTTTTGGTTCAATAATCAATTTCAGAACATACCATTCTTCATAAACCTTAACACCTTTTTTAAGAATCTGCGAATATAATTCATGCAATAAAGCATGTCCGGTCTTATCTGTTGCATAACAAACTCTTGGTTTGCTATAGCCACCAAAATTTCTCTGCGCAATCCTGCCATCATCTGTCCTGCTAAAAATTACACCCATATGCTCCAATGCAAATATTTCTCCAGAAGCTTCTTTGACCATATATTCAACTGCATCCTGATCTGCTAAAAAGTCACTGCCTTTGACAGTATCATACATATGCTCTTCCCATGAATCAGGCATACTGTTGCCAAGTGAAGCTGCAATACCGCCTTCTGCTGCACAGCTATGGCTTCTCAATGGATGCACTTTAGAAATAATTGCAACCTTGCCTTTAGCTTCAATAGCTGCCCGCATTCCTGCTAATCCGCCGCCTATAATAATTATATCGTGCTGTATCATAAGGCCACTCTTTTTTACAATAAATATAAAGCAATATTTTATATTTTAAGATTAGGAAATATTAAATAGTAATTTATCGGCTAAGCTTTACAGGCATAGCATTCTTATATTCTAGATAGATACATCTTTATTAATACGATTATAAAAAATCTCTAAATTAACTAACTAAAATGGCATTAAACGCACACCAAAGGCACGAGCTAAAGAAATTAATAACCGGGCTTGGAAAATACCGCGGCAGACATACAGAGCTGGTCAGTGTTTATATTCCTGCTGGCTATGATATGAACAATATTATTAATCATATTGCCCAGGAAGCCGGAACTGCATCTAACATTAAATCCACTAGCACAAGAAAAAATGTTGAAGATGCTCTCTCTAAAATGATGCAGCATCTTAGATTATATAAAAGAACACCAGAGCATGGCTTAGCAGCTTTTGCTGGCAATGTAGCAGAAAGAGAAGGGCAAAGTGATGTCCGCGTCTGGTCAATTGAACCCCCTATCCCAATTAAGACAAGGTTATACAGGTGCGACAAGGCATTTGTAATAGAAATTCTTGAAGATATGCTCAATATTAAGGAGTTTTTTGGATTGGTTGTCATGGACAGAAGAGATGCAACCATAGCATTACTAAAAGGCAAAACTATTGTGCCATTGGTTAAGACGCACAGCGAAGTTCCTGGGAAGATGCGTGCCGGAGGACAATCTGCACAGCGCTTTGAGCAAAACAGAGAGCTAGCAGCAAAAGCTCATTATAAAAAAGTAGCAGAATACATGAAAGAACAGTTCCTTAACTTAGAAGGCCTGAAAGGAATTATTGTAGGCGGCCCAGGACCAACTAAATATGATTTAGTAGAGGGTAATTTCATAACAGCAGACGTTAAAAAGAAGATAATTGCCATCAAGGATGTAACATACACAGATGAATTTGGATTGCAGGAGATGCTTGAAAGATGTGATGATGTGTTTGCAAACGAAGAGATAATGACAGAAAGAAAGATAATGAACCAGTTCTTTTTGTTGCTTGCAAAGCACCAAAATAAGACAAGTTATGGATTAAAGGAAGTTAAAAAACGCCTTGAACAAGGTGTTGTTGATACATTACTGCTTTCAGAAGAGCTTGACGATGCAACCATGGATGAGCTTGAGGCAGTTGCACTCCAGTTTAATTCTAAAGTCGAGATAATCTCCATAGAGACAAGGGAAGGCCAGCAGCTTCGTGATTTAGGCAAGGTTGCTGCAATTTTGCGTTATGGAGTGCATGAAGGGTAATTTTGTATTAGTTATATAATCACAAACATTATATATTTCTAAATACTTTATTGCTGTATGTCAAATCAGGAAAATCAGCAGGAATCAGTAATGTCTGATAATACTAATAATTCTGTGGCTATCCTGCGTAATAACGACAAGATAGGAGACCAGGAAAGCTCAATTATTTATGATGATTCTGGAGAGATACTTTCTGTGCAGAAAAGAAAAAACCTTATTGATCAGGCATATGAAAAATTATTTAACAACAAGATAAATTATGCGACTAAAGTGAAGTTCACTGCGCAGTTTAATGACTACAATGCTAACATCCGCTTATACAACAATCAGATTGAGCTTCGCCTTTGCAGGAAATGGAAGCAGATAGATAAAGAGATTGTAATTGGATTAGTGCAGTCGCTTTTGCTTAAGATATTGAAAAAAGATTACCTAAAAAATAATACGACTAAAAAACACGAAAGCATCAACATTGACTTATACAATAATTTTGTAAAAAATCTTCATATAGCAGCGCCAAAAAACAAGATAGACAATATTCTGCTGGAATCATTCAACAAGGTAAATGACACCTATTTTTTTGGACAGATAGAATGCCCTAATCTGGTCTGGGGCTCTTCCAGCATCAGGAAGCTTGGCAGCTATGATTATAAGACAGACACAATCACAATTAGTGAAGCACTAAGAAATTGCGAAAAAGAGATGCTTGACTACATAGTCTATCACGAGATGCTTCACAAGAAATTCAAATTTAGCAGCAAAGGCACAAAAAACCGCTTTCACAGCAGGGAGTTTAAAGACGCTGAAAAAAAGTTTAAGAATGCAGAAGAGATTGAAAGAAGATTAAAATACATCAATGATTCATCTTTCACAAGAAAAAGAGTTTCAAACCATTTTCCCAAAAAAAGAAAACTAAGGATACTTGACTTCTTTAGCTGGTGAATCAAAATAATCAAAAATATTCCAAGCCATTGCTCTTTCACAGAAGACTTAAATACCTATACCTAAAAACCCAAATACGCCATTGCTTTACCAAATATTTATAAATTATGCCTTATTTTCTTATCTGCAGTACAAAGAGGTTGATTTACTATGACAACACAGAAATTATTGCCATTGGCAGCCATGGAAAAGGTTTTAAAGTCTGTTGGCGCAGAGCGTGTCTCAGATAAGGCTAAAGCAGCCTTAAAGCAGGCAGTTGAGGAAGTTGCAGAAAAGATTGCTGCGCAGGCAGTCAAGTATGCACAGCATGCAGGCAGAAAGACAGTAAAGGCAGCAGATGTTAAGCTCGCAGCTAAGGTATAAGCACAATCTGCAAAGGATAAGCATAATTTATTGAATTTAATCTAAAACAGAAAACCTTTATAAATCATCTAGTGTTTTCATGCAGATAGCCATTAGATTGCATCAAAATTATATTAAATAATTTAATCAGCCATACTAAATAACAGATTATCATAATCGATAACAATAAAAAATTATTCATAAAACAGGTGGATAGATATGGGCGAAGTCAAAGTTGAAAACGTTGGCAACTTATTAAAAGGCAATTATGTGATGGTCGATGGCGTTGCATGCAAGGTCGTTGACACCCAGACAAGCAAGTCTGGCAAGCATGGCCATGCAAAGATGAGATTTACAGCAGTTGGCCTGACAGATGAGAAGAAGAGAGTCGTTGTCTTGCCTTCACATGACAATATTGAAGTTCCTATCGTTGAGAAGAGAAATGCCCAGGTGCTTTCGATCACAGGAGAGTCAGCAAATGTCATGGACTCAGAGACATATGAGACATTTGACATGAAGATCCCAGAAGAGCTACGCGGCCAGGTAGTCGAAGGATGCACTGTCTTATACTGGACCATACTTGACGAGAAAGTTATGAAGCAAATAAAGACAGAGTAATAATACCACAAAATCAAGATTATAATTTATATTTAGAATAATATTTTTTAAAAAATTAAATTAATGATACGTAGGCAATAAAAGTGGCAACCAAGATTCCAGAAGCGATCAACAGAAAATACAAGAATATGTTTGTCTGTAGAAGATGTAAAGCTAGATTAAGGGCTCCAAACATGAAAGTTATCCAGGGCAAAATCAAGTGCAGAAACTGCAACTGTAAGGTTCTAAGGCCTGTGAGAAGAAAGTAAGCAGATAGCTTAATATAGCAGTTGTAATAATTATTTCTTATGGCATTTTTTGAAGAGAACAGATACGTATTACTTTTCTATCTTGCAATTATTTTGTTAGTCTATCTATTTAGAAAAAAGTTTGAGATGCAGGGCATTATTGCATTGTACAGAACCAAAATCGGCTTAAAGCAGATGGATTTTATTTCTTTAAAATATCGGGAATACGTGAAGCTATTTGGGTATATTGGCATAGGCGCAGCATACATCGGCTTATTGGTAATTTCAATAATGCTTTTCAAGAATTTATTTGACTTATTTACAGTAGCAGATGCTCAAAGCGCAGTTTCTCCAGTATTGCCAGGCATACAGATTCCTGGAAGCCAAATCAAGATACCTTTATTCGCTGGGTGGTTAGCATTATTTATTGTAATTGTTGTGCATGAATTTGCCCACGGCGTTGTTGCAAGAGCGCATAATCTAAAGATAAAAAGCTCTGGCCTGTTTTTTCTTGGCCCAATCATGGGCGCATTTGTAGAGCCAGATGAAAAGGAATTGCGCAGCACAGATGATGTTAAGCAATATTCTGTTTTAGCAGCTGGCCCATTTGCAAATATGCTTTTAGCTGCATTAGTTGTATTGTTCTTTGTTGCTGCTGCTGCACCATTGCAGAAGTTATTTGTCCATGAAACAGGAGTTATATTTGATGATGTTTTAGATAATTACCCTGCAAAAACTGCAGGCATTGAAAAAAAATTTCTTGTCACAGAGATAAATGACCAAAAAGTCACAGGGATAAATGATTTTATAACTGCCTTAAAGCCAATTAAGCCAGGAGAGAAAATAAAAATAACTGCAAATAGCAGAGAATTTGAAGTCATAACAGTGCCTAATCCAAA
>JACPBN010000056.1 GCA_016180275.1 Candidatus Woesearchaeota archaeon | reverse complement strand
TTGAAGAAGCAAAAAGAAGTTATCATGATCCGCCAGATTATTTTGCGCTGCTAAAAGAAGCATTACAGCCAAGAGTGATTCCAGGCAGCAATTGAATTGAAAATATTTTAAAGAATTATCCTAAAAACAGTAAAATAGGTCATAATTAAAAAAACACATTTAATAAAGAGGAGGCAATCAAAAATGGAACCGACAATGTCACATCAAATGATGGGTTATGACAGAGCAATTACTATGTTCAGCCCAGACGGAAGATTACTTCAGGTAGAATATGCAAAGAAAACAGTCAGGCAAGGCTCGACTGCAATTGGCATGGTATGCAAGGATGGCATATTATTGCTGAGCGACAAAAGAATAGTGGATCCTTTAATTGTTCCGGAGAGCGTTGAAAAAATTTGGAAGATAGATGATCACATGGGCGCTACAGCATCTGGCATTATAAGCGATGCAAGGGTATTGATTGAAAGGGCACAGCTTAGGGCTCAACAGCATCGCGTCACATATGACACAGAAATCGATACTTTATCAGTTGTTAAGGACATGTGCAATGTAAAGCAAATCTGCACACAAAGCGGCGGCTTAAGGCCATTTGGTGTTTCTATTTTAGTTGCTGGCATTGATGATGACGGTCCAAAATTATTTGAGACAGATCCGACAGGCATTTATTTTAGGTATAAGGCAACTGTAATCGGCGAAGGAGAAATAGAGGCAGAAGAGATTTTGCACAAAAACTATAATGAAAACTTAGACCTTGAGGATGGCTTGAAGCTTGCAATAAAAGCATTAACTAAGTCTATCGGCACAGATTTTGATGTTGACAGGATAGATGTTGCATACATTAAAACAGAGGATAAGAAATTCAGCAAGGCAGATAGAAGTAAAGTTGAGAAATTAATTGCTGAAATTAAAAAGCAGAAAGATAAGAAGTGAGAAGTTTTTTATTTAAATTTAAATATTTGATCATTAACAATTAGGTTAGGTGAGAATTATGAGCAAAGAACATGGATTATCGCAAGGAAAGATTCATCTTAATCTGGCAAGATTAAAGAAAGCAGGCCATAATTTTGAGGTAGATGTTGATCCGGATCTTGCAATAAGTTATAGAGCTGGCAAGGGTGTTGACATTCGTGAAGTTTTAAAAGCACAGAAAGTTTTTGAAGACGTTAAGAAAGGCTTGTTGGCTTCTGAATCTGTTATGATGCAGGTATTTAATACCATTAATGCATTAGAAGTTGCTGCTATTATAATTAAAGAAGGCGAAATTCAGCTGACAGCAGAACACCGCGAGAAAATGCGCGAGCTCAAGAGAAAGCATTTAATCAGCCTAATCCATCGCTATGGCGTTGATCCAAGGACAAATGCGCCTCATCCGATGACAAGAATAGAGAATGCATTTGCAGACGGCAAAATAAAAATAGATGAGTTCAAGACAGCAGAAGAGCAGGTCAAAGAAATTTTGCGGGCATTAAGCCCAATTCTGCCAATCAAATTTGAGACAAAAGAAATTGAGATCCATATACCTAGCCATTATGCAAGCAGTGCAAATGGGATTGTAAAGCAGATGAGCAAAGTTCTGAGTTCCAACTGGGCTCCAGACGGAAGCTTCACAGGCACAATTGAAATACCTGGCGGCTTAGAGGAAGATTTCTTTGCAAAACTGAATAAAATTACGCATGGAACTGTGACAAGCAGATTGGTGAGGACGAAGTAAAAGTAGTAATTGAACTAATAAAATGATAATGAATAATCCATACTTAAAAAATAAAATTAAAACAAATAAAAAATAATAACAAAACGGTGAAAACATGGGAGAATTAATCGTAAAAGAAAAAGAGGTTGTTGTTCCAGGTGAAGTTATTGCAAGAGGCATGGATTTCCTGCCAGGCATGGGAACAACCAGACAAAGTGACAATATTGTAGCTGCAAGGATAGGCTTGGTTAATGTTGATGGAAGAGCAATAAAATTAATTCCGCTCTCTGGGCAATATCTGCCTAGAAATGGAGATACAATAATAGCAAATGTTGTTGATGTTAACTTTTCCGGATGGAGAGTTGAGACTAACAGCGCATACAGCGCAATGCTGAATGTTAAGGATGCAACAGGCGATTTTGTGCCAAAAGGCGCAGATCTTACACAGTATTTTGATGTTGGCGATTATCTGGTTGCAAAGATAGTGAATGTCACAACACAGATGCTTATTGATTTGTCCTTAAGGGGCCCTGGCTTACGCAAGCTTGGCGAAGGCAGAATATTGAAAGTTGCGTCCAGCAAAGTCCCAAGGATAATTGGGAAAAAGGGAAGTATGGTCAGCATGATAAAACAAGCAACTGACACAAAAATAATTGTTGGCCAGAATGGTGTAATCTGGATTTCAGGAGAAGATCCTAAAGGTGAATTGACTGCTGTCAATACAATCAGAAAGATAGAGGAAGAAGCACACATTCCAGGATTAACTGACAGGATAAAATCATATCTAGAGCAGATAACTGGCAGGCAGTTACAGATGCAGGAAAACTCTGAAGTGATGGCCCAGAATGAGTAATCAAAATAGAGGATTAGGCTCAAAATAAACTAATTATAAAAAAATTAATATGCCTAAAAAACAAAATTAATTCAAATTAAAAATGAATTAATAAAACTAAACAAAATATTAAACAAGACATAAAGGTGAACAAAAAATGACATATTCCAAAAGATTTGACGGAAGAAAATTTGATGAATTAAGAGAGACAGAAGCAAAGGTAGGCGTGATTAAAAGAGCAGATGGAAGTGCGATGTTCAGGATAGGCAAGACAATGGCATATGCTGCTGTCTATGGCCCAAGAAATTTGTATCCTAAATTCCTGCAGAATCCATTAAAAGGGATATTGAGAGTCAACTATAGCATGATGCCTTTTTCAGGCTCTGGAGAGAGAGTCAGGCCAGGGCCAAACAGAAGAGCAAGGGAGATTTCATTGGTAATAGAAAAGGCAATAGTGCCAGTTCTTGACTTGGGAGAATTTCCAAATTCAGTAATAGATGTTTTTATTGAACTGCCTCAGACAGATGCAGGCACAAGATGTGCAGGCATTTGCGCAGCTTCAATGGCACTGGCAGACGCCGGATTAGCAATGACTGATTTAGTTTCTGCAGTCAGCGTAGGCAGAGTAGATGACAAGGTAGTTGTTGACCTTTGCTATGATGAAGAAGCATATCCAGACGGCCCAGTTGCAGATGTCCCTATAGCAATGCTGCCTAACTCAGGCAAGATTTCTCTGCTGCAGATGGATGGGGAGATTAGCAATGAGCAGTTTGTCAAAGCACTGAAAATGGGAGAAGTTGCATGCAAGAAAATATATGAAGTGCAGAAAGCAGCTCTTAAAAATAAATATAAAAGCACAGGAGACGAGGAATGATCACAATGACAGCAAAACAAGCAAGACAACACATCGTAAAATTATTAAATAAGACGGCAAGATTAGATGGTCGCGGATTAACAGAATACAGAAAGCCAATTACCATTGAATATAACATTTCAAAAAGCGCAGAAGGCTCTGCAAGAGTCCAGATAGGAGAGACAATTGTACTGGCAGGAGTAAAGATGGAACTTGGCGAGCCATATCCGGATACTCCTGATTCAGGGGGATTAATGGTCGGTGCAGAATTACTGCCTTTAAGCAATCCGGATTTTGAGTCTGGGCCTCCAGGCATACAGGCAATTGAGATCAGCAGAGTTGTTGACAGGGCAATTAGGGAATCTAAAGCAATTGATGTCACAAAACTTTGCATAAAAAAAGGAGAGCTTTGCTGGACAGTAAGCATTGATATCTGCACATTAAATGACGCAGGCAATTTGTTTGATGCAGCTGCATTGGCAGCTTTGGCAGCATTGAAAAATGCAAGAATGCCAGCAAGAGACGGCAAAAAAATAGATTATAAGAATCTTACTGATGAAAAGCTTCCAATCCAGAGATTGCCTATCTCAATAACCGTTTGCAAGATTGCTGATAAATTCTTAGTTGATCCAATAACTGAAGAGGAAGAAGTTATAGATGCAAGGCTGACAGTTGCAATCATGGAAAATGGGGAGATCTGCGCAATGCAGAAAGGCGGAGATATTGCATTAACTTTGGCTGAAATCGAGCAGATGATAGGGATTGCTGCTGAGAAAACCAAAGAGCTCAGAAGTGTGCTGGATGAAGCGTAAGTTCTTTTATTTTTATTAAATTTTTTCTTATACTAACTCTCGGCAGGATTGAATACTTTAATGCTATTTAGCAATCTTCTTTACACATTCGCCAACTTCTTCACACATTCAACGATCTTCTTTCCGTCTGCCTTGCCGCGCAGCTGCGACATTACTTTTCCAATTATAACATTAAATGGCTGGCCTTTATTCTCAGAAACTATCTGCTTGACTTCTTTCTCAAGCTCAGAATCGCTCATTAATTCATACTCAACAATTATATCTTGTATTGGCTTCTCAGCAGTTTTACTAAGTATATCAAGTGCAGCTTCCTTTGCAATCTTGCCTGTGTTTAAATAAATAAACAGTTCTTCAAAATCAGCATCGTTCAGCACAACATCTTTGTTAAACTGTTTCTTAACTTGCTTTTCCGCAGTCAGCAGAGTCTCAGCAATATATGCAGGCTTTAAATTTTCAAAACGCTCAATAAACCTTTCAAACAATTCATGCTTGCTGCTTTTTGTAATTGCAACAGCCAAATCATGGCCTAATTTATGTTTGTCTTCAAAACGCTCAGATTTTTCAGCCAATAATTCAGGCAATTTAATGTCAGAAACATCGGGTATAATTGGCACAGCATCTGTCTCCGGATATAAGCGAGCAGCGCCTGGCATTGGCCTCATATATGTTGTTGTGCCATCTTCATTTGCACGGCGAACTTCACCAGGTATGCCATTTAATGCCTGCATTGCCCTTTCAAACACAGCATCTAATGCAAGCTCAGATTTTTTTGGAGTATCAGCTACTAACACAAATCCATCCTGCTCTTTGCAGTTAAGTAATTCTCTTATTCTATTTACGTATTCTTGCTCAATGCCGTATTTTGGCAGCTCATCGCTATGGAATATTCCGCCAACGCCTGCAATGACTTTTGCCCTGTCAGAAAATTCTGTGGCTAACCTTCTACCTGGCTGGACTTCTTTCGCAATCAACCCCGCAAATTTAGGCAGCTTTAATACAAGAACAACTCCTTTTTTATCTTTCAATGCATTTTTGATAATATTTGATTCAACATTCTGGAAAATCTCACTAACATTTACTTTCTCATTTGTAAGCTCTCTCATTTGTTTTATTCTTTTTAGCAGCTCATTCTTTATCTCTACTAAATTTTTCTGTCTTAATGCTTCATACTCAACTAAAGTCCTGAGCATCTTAAGGTCTTGCGCTCCTTTGATCTCTACTCTTCTTCCTTCTGCAATTGAGACGTTAACATCTTGCCTAATTGTACCAAGTCCGCGCTTGACTTTTCCTGTGCTCCTAAGCACCATGCCGATAAATTCAGCTACCTCTCTTACCTGATCAGGATGTGTGATCGCAGGATCAGTAGCTATCTCCACAAGAGGGATCCCTAATCTGTCTAATCTATATGTGACGCTGGCAGAATCCTGCGTAATTGGCCTTGAAGAATCTTCCTCTAAGGAGATACTTGGTATTCCGACTTTTCCAAATGAAGTGTCAATTACTCCGTTCATTGCAATCAGAGAAGTTCTTTGGAAGCCAGAAGTGTTGCTGCCGTCTACAACAGCCTTTCTCATGACTTGTATCTTATCCACTATTTTTGCTTTCATCAGCAAAGCAACCTGCAATCCGACATACAATGCGTCTTTGTTGATGTTGTGAGGCGGCTCTTCATCTGTCTCGACCAAGCAAGTGGAATCGTTGTAGCCTTCATAGATGTATTTTTTCTCTTTTTTGTGCTCATGCAGCGCAGCAATATCTATCTCTCCTGTCTCGCCTATCACAGAACGCAGCCTTCTTGTTATGGTGTAATCAGGAGCTTCCTCTCTAAGGCCGCTTGAGCAGCTGCAGAATAATTTATTAGAATCTATTTGTTGGTGGATTTCTATACCGCATTTTAAGCCCAGCTTAGGGTAGTCTAGGCTGTATTTTTTCTCTTCAATTCTTTCTCTGGCAGAATTCTTGTCCTGCGGCTTATCTTTATTATTTATTTTCATCTAATAACCTCTTTAATTGTTCAACATAATGGCACAAGCTTGATTCTGCAGACAGTGTCTGCAATTTTGGATAATGTTTTTCTCACTCATCTTTTTTCAAGCAGTGATTAATCTGTAAAGTTTATATATTTAACTGTTCAAATAAAAAGCTTTATTAATTATCATTAATTACTATACATTTAATATGTCTATTCAAATTTTTACAACAGGCGGCACAATAGATGGATTAGACTATGGTTCCGAAGATCATGCTCCAAAAATGCATGGATCTCTTGTCACTAAATTATTAAGCCACGCAAGAATTACTGTTGAATATTCTATTGAGGAATTGTTTGCAAAAGACAGTAAATTTATCATACCTAAGGACAGGGATTTCATTTGTCAAAAATGTGTTGAATGTAAAAAAGATAAAATAATCATTACTCATGGCACAGCTGCAATGGCTTTAACAGCAAAATGCATATTGCAAAAAAATATACCAAAGACTATTGTCTTAACAGGTGCAGCAATACCTATAAACAAGGAAAATTCTGATGCATTATTTAATCTGGGTGCTGCACTAACTGCGGTACAATCATTGGGTCATGGGGTTTATATTACAATGAATGGTAAAATCTTTTCAGCAGATAATGTCAGGAAGAACCATGCAAAAGGTATTTTTGAAAATGAAAGATAGCATATTTCTATCAGATATATGTTTTAATCCCTTCAATTTATTTTATTATTCTCAATACAAAAACCCTTCACTCTCGCTTATTTCAGAAATCTCTCCGGCAATATTAGTCAGCATAAGGTTCTTGACTTCATCATGATCATGCGTATGGCCTAGAACCCAGCCTAGCTTTATGTAAGCAACTTCAGGCAGAATATCTTCTGCATAAATAACTTTTGCGCCAATATTAAGTTTTCTCATTGTAGTGTAAACATAAGGATTTGTCCTGCCGTAGATCGTCTGTGAAGTCATTACTACAGGCACTTTCTCGTCAGCTGCTCTCTTTAAGGCAGGCAGTAAAGAATTCTCATCTCTTAATGTCGCGACATTTCCAAATCCAGTGCCTTCAATCACCAGGCCACGGTAGCCTTTGTCCAGATAAAA
>JACPBN010000055.1 GCA_016180275.1 Candidatus Woesearchaeota archaeon | reverse complement strand
ATTGAAAAAGAGAATATAATTAATGAAAATAACCCAAAAAACGAGAATAATAATCCAAAAACAATTAATATAGTAACCATTTTTCCTGACAGAGTTGACAGGTATCTGAGCAAAAATATATTAGGGGGGTTTGAGGAGTGGAAGTATTAGATAACATAAAAAGAGATATACCCTTACCAATAACATTCGTTATCTAAAAAAGTACCGATAGTTATTTAAATAAGTAACGTCTATTATATGTAAAATGATACAAAACGAGAGAATAAGATTATTAAATGCATGGAGAAATAATTTATTTGCAGAATTTAGCAGGGCAGAAGTAATGAAAATTACCAGGAAAAGATCCAAACCATGGGTCTTCAATTCGTTAAGAGAGCTTGTAAAGAAGAGCCTGCTTCAGTCAAGAAGAAAAGCCAATTTAGATTTATACTCCTTAGATTTAGGCAACCCATTATTGATCCACACGTTACAATACATAGAATCGCTGGATTTGCTTGCTTTTCCGCAGCTTGACATCATAAAAGAGGCAATAACAAAGATCCCACAAAAAAACTATTGCCTGCTGGTATTTGGAAGTTATGCTGCAAATGACCAGAAAAAAGGTTCAGACATTGATATTTGTTTTTTGGTAGAAAATGAGATTACAGCTAAAAAGATTAAGCCGTATTTCAATGAAATAAAGTTAAGCCATGCAATTGAAATTGACGAGCATTATGTTACCTTCGATGATTTTACAGAAATGCTGTTGAGAGAAGAGGAAAATTTAGGCAAGCAGATTTTTAGAAAGAGCAGGATATTCTTTAATCCTGATATATATTACCAGCTGATAAGAGAAGCACATAAAAATGGTTTCAGACAATAAAGAAATATTGTATCTTGAAAGGGCAAAGAATGACACAAGACACTAACACAACCCTATGGAAATTTGCGACAAATGCTATCCATATAGGAAGTGAAGCAGACAAAGAGACAGGAGCAGTCATTACTCCTCTAAATTTGAGCACAACCTATTGGCAGGAAGCGCCTGGCAAAAACAAGGGTTATGAATATTCGAGAAGCGGAAACCCGACAAGAGCAGCATTAGAAAGAAATCTTGCTGCATTAGAGCATGGCAGATTTGGATTAGCATTTGCCTCTGGCTTAGGGGCGATTGACTGTGTTTTAAGATTATTAAAGCCTGGAGATAAAGTGATTGCCAGCGATGACTTGTATGGAGGCAGCAGAAGGATATTCACGAAAGCATATGAAAAATACGGAATTAAATTTGTTTATGTAGATGCAACTGATGTCAAGAATATTGAAAATGAAGTTGATGACAGCACAAAAATGATTTGGTTAGAAACCCCTACAAATCCATTATTGAGATTGACTGACTTAAAGGCAGTTGCGCAACTAAATAACCTCATAGAACTCAAGTCGAAAAATTCTGGCTATCCATTAATTGTCGTTGATAATACATTCATGTCTCCATATTTCCAAAAGCCTTTATTATTAGGCGCAGATATTGTAGTCCATAGCACAACCAAATACATAAATGGCCATAGTGATGTTGTTGGCGGAGCAATTGTACTAAATGATAATGATAAAAATGAAAATGTCTATAAAGAATTAAAATTCTTCCAGAATGCTATTGGCGCAGTCCCTAGCCCATTTGACTGCTGGCTTACTTTACGCGGCATAAAAACATTAGCTCTTAGGATGGAGCAGCATAATAAAAATGCGCAGAAGGTTGCTGAATATTTATCTTCGCATAAGAAAGTAAAGACAGTAAATTACCCTGGATTAAAATCACATCCTCAGCATGAGCTTGCAAAGAAACAAATGACAGGATTTGGCGGAATGATCTCGATAGAATTAGATGGAAGCTTTGAAGATGCTGTGAAGTTTGCTAGCAACCTTAAATTATTTGCACTTGGAGAGAGTTTAGGCGGAGTTGAGAGCTTAATAGGCCATCCTGCAACCATGACACATGCATCTGTTCCAAGAGAGCATAGAATGAAAATAGGATTGAGTGATACTTTGCTGCGATTATCTGTCGGCATTGAGGATGCAGATGATCTGATGAAGGATATTGAGCAGGGGCTGGATAAAGTTTGAGTGAGGTTGAGAATTTGTTCGAAGACATAAAAGCAATCTACAAAAATGACCCAGCTGCGCATGGCTTGGAAGTTTTGATATATCCATGCTTAAGAGCAATTGTAGTGCATAGATATATTTCTAATCCATTGTATAAGCTAGGTGTACCTTTTATACCAAGATTGATATCTGAATTCATGAAATTCATAACTTTGATAGAAATCCATCCTGGAGCAAAGATAGGCAAAGGCTTTTTTGCAGACCATGGGCATGGGATTGTCATCGGAGAGACTGCGGAGATCGGAAGAAATTGCGTCTTGTTCCATAATGTAACTCTAGGCGGCACAGGAAAGCATTCAGGAAAACGCCATCCTACAATAGGCAATAATGTATTAATTGGGACAGCTGCAACTTTATTAGGCCCAATATATGTTGGCAATAATGTCAAGATCGGAGCAGAAACATTTATAATAAATCATGATGTACCTGATAACTCAACAGTTGTCGGAGTGCCTGGAAGAATTGTTAAATTAGACGAAAAGAAAGTTGAACTTCCGTTAAAGCCAAGCAAGAGGAAGCAGGAGTAAGGTGTGATTATGCTGAAAGTCTTTAACACATTGACAAGAAAGCTTGAGGAATTCAAGCCATTGGAGAAAAATAAAGTTAAGATGTACAATTGTGGACCGACGACGTATAACTTCGCCCACATCGGCAACTTCAGGGCATATGTATGCAGCGATATACTTAGAAGATACCTTGAATATTCTGGATATGACATATTTCAAGTCATGAATTTGACAGATGTAGATGACAAGACTATAAGAGATTCACAAAAAGAAGGGGTTGGGCTGATTGAATTCACTGAAAGATACAATAAAGCATTCTTTGAAGATATTGATGTGCTTAACATAAAGCACGCAAAAGTATTTCCAAAAGCAACTGAGCACATTAAAGAAATGATTGAGATTATAAAAAAATTAGAAAAGAACGGCCATACTTATGTGCAAGATGGAAGTATTTACTTTAAGATCTCTACATTCAAGAATTATGGAAAATTAGCAGGATTGCACTTTAAAGCAGATGAATTAAAATCCGGAGCAAGAATTAAAGCAGATGAGTATGAAAAAGAAAATGCACAGGATTTTGCTCTGTGGAAAGCCTGGGATTCAAATGATGGAGATGTGTTCTGGGAAACTGAGTATGGCAAAGGCAGGCCAGGCTGGCACATTGAATGCAGTGCAATGTCAAGCAAGTATTTGGGAGATACATTTGACATCCATACTGGCGGAATTGACTTGATTTTCCCTCATCACACTAATGAAATTGCGCAGAGCGAAGGAGCAACAGGCAAGAAGTTTGTCAATTACTGGCTGCATAATGAGTATATGATGGTTGAAGGCAAAAAGATGTCCAAGCGCTTTAATAATTTCTATACTTTAAGAGATGTTTTAGCAATGGGTTATTCGCCGAAAGCAGTAAGATATCTTTTATTGTCTACGAATTACAGGCAGCCGCTTAACTTTACATTTGACGGACTGAAAGCAGCGCAGCAGTCTGTTGACAGGATGTTTGAGTTCTTGGATAAGCTAGAAATGTTTGTAAATGCAAAAAAATCAAAAGGTGATAATAAAAAAGTTCTCTCTTTTATTAAGAAAGTCAGTCAAGACTTTAAAAAAGAAATGGACAATGACCTTAATACTTCAGGAGCATTAGCTGCAATATTTGATTTTATGAAAGAAATTAATACACTAATGATGGAGCAGAACTTGAGTTCAGAGGATGCTGATAAATGTGTAATGTCTATGAAAGAATTTGATGCAGTGCTTGGAGTTTTAGATAAAGAAAAAGAATCATTAGATAAAGAAATTGAAGCATTAATCCAGCAGCGAGAAGATGCCAGAAAGAAAAAGGATTTTAAAACTGCTGATAAGATAAGAGATGAATTGAAAGCTCGCGGCATTCTATTGGATGATACACCGCTTGGAGTTAAGTCTAGAAAGGCGTAGTTAAGAAACATTTATAACCTAATTAGTTATATTATAATTCTTATGCAAGACAAATATTTCATGCTGACAGCAAAAGTCGGGAATAATGCGCAAATAGTCACATTTGCAAATGTCTACACTGAGTTTAAGAAATTGAAAGAAGCGTATTTTACTTTTAAAGTTAAACTGCAAAAAAAAGAGCTTGCAATAAATGAGCTAAAGACATTTATTCTAACGCCTGTTGAAAAAGGCGAAGATTTGGTGATTGCAAACGTCAATGGTGTATGGCATGCATGCCTTGGCCCAAAGCAGCCTGTGAAAGAGAATATTCTTCCAAATGTTGAGCTGGTGAAGGTTGCTGCGAGTGAGATTGTGGTGAAAGAATAGGCAACTGCTTATTAGCAATGCATTTCCAGCAGCATCTCCGATTAGAAAATGGCTACTTCTAAGTTTAGAGAAAAATCAAAAAATAATGAACGCTTGCATTCATGCTGCTTGAATATTGCAAAACATTATTCAAAAGCATAATATTTACGGTTTTTGACAGGGGCTTCTGCATAGCAGAACTTATAGATTATCCCGAGGCTAATAAGAGAAGATATCTTATTCCTGTTCCAGAGAAGAAAGGAAAGATTTTGCAAATATTTATATACAGTGTCTCTTTTTCTAGCAAAAGAATACTAGGGGGATTATAGAGAATAAAAATGGCAAAAAACCAAATACTAAAATGTACTGGTTGTGGAAAATATACTATGAGAGAGTTATGCATCTGCGGCAGCAAAGCTATATCTCCAAAACCCCCAAAATTTTCTCCAGAGGATAAGTACGGAGAGTATAGAAGAAAGGTTAAGCATGATGAATTAGTAAGTAAAGGATTATTATAATTATAGAATTAGAGTATTGCAGCAGATAGGATTAAAAATTGAATAACATAATAAGAGATGATTGTTATGAACTGTTCCTGGAAGATAACACTGCTTGAGAAAAAGCCAAAGCTGAACAATCCAATACTAATTGAAGGGCTGCCAGGCATTGGGAATGTCGGCAAAGTAGCAGTAGACTTTATCATTGAAGAGCTTAAAGCAAAGAAATTGTATGATGTATTTTCTTATACTTTTCCGCACAGTGTATTTGTTAATGAAAAGAATTTAGTTGAGCTGCCAATGATTGAGATTTATTATAAAAAAATGAGCAATGGAAAAGATTTATTATTGTTAGCAGGAGATGTTCAGCCAATTGATGAAGTAAGCAGCTATGAGTTTTCTGACAAAATGTTGGAGATATTGGAAGAATATTCTGGCAAAGAAGTCATTACCCTTGGCGGCATAGGATTGCAAACAATTCCTAAGAAACCAAAAGTTTATTGCACTGGAAATAATCAGGAGATAATCAACAGGTATAAAGCAGGAGTAGAACTGAATGACAAATTGTATAGGGTAGTTGGGCCAATTGTAGGGGTATCTGGATTATTATTGGGATTAGCTGAGAGGAGAAAGATTCCTGCAATCGCTTTACTGGCAGAAACATTCGGGCATCCAATGTATTTGGGCATCAAAGGCGCAAAAGAGATTTTATATATACTTAACAAGAAACTTGACTTAAATCTCAAGGTAGAGAAGCTTGATAAAGAGATTGATGAGATGGAGAATGAAATGTCCAAACGTTCTGGTGAATTAGGTAAGATATCAAAGGAAGCTGCGCTGCGCAAAGTTCAGGAAAAGACAAGCAGCCAGACCAGTTATATTGGATAAATTATTGTAAAATTGATAGGTACATATTTATATTAAAATTAGTATCACACTTTGTAAATGGTTGCATCAAAGAGGGTTTTAGATGTCAAAAATCAAAGCCGTTAAAGCAAGAGAAGTCCTAGATTCTAGAGGAAATCCTACTGTTGAAGTTGATGTTAAGGTTGAAGGCAAAATAAGCAGTGGAATTTACAGAGCAATTGTGCCAAGCGGCGCAAGCACAGGAATACATGAAGCGCTTGAATTAAGGGATGGTGAAAAAAGATTTCTCGGAAAAGGCGTTCTAAAAGCAGTTGATAATGCAAATACTATTATTGCAAAAAAGGTTGTTGGGCTAAACCCTGAAAAACAAAAAGATATTGATGAATTAATGTTAAAGCTGGATGGCACTGAAAACAAATCAAAACTTGGAGCGAATGCAATACTTGGAGTTTCAATGGCAGTCACAAAGGCAGGAGCAGGAAGCAAAAATCTGCAGTTATATGATTATATCAATACATTGTTCTCTGAAAAAGGAGATAAAAATAATAAGGATAAAAGAAATAATAAATTCATTCTGCCGGTGCCTTTTATGAATGTAATTAATGGAGGCAAGCATGCAGGAAATTCTCTTGCTATCCAGGAATATATGATTGCACCTGTAGCAGCGAGAAGTTTTGCAGAAGCAATGCAATTGGGGTGTGAAGTATACCATACACTAAAAGAAATTATAAAAATAAAATACGGTAAAAATGCAGTTAATGTTGGAGATGAAGGGGGATTTGCACCGCCATTAAACAATGTTGAAGAGCCACTTAAATTAGTGCAGAGCGCAATAGATAAATTAGGTTATGGAAAGCAGATTAGAATAGCTTTAGATTGCGCAGCAAGCGAGTTTTATGATGAGAAACAGCTTATCTATAGAGTTGATGAAAAAGACCTTAGTTCAGAGAGATTGATCGATCTTTATACTGATTTTGCAGAGAGATATAATCTTGTGAGCATTGAAGATCCGTTTGACCAGGAAGATTTTGCAAACTATGCTGAATTGACAAAGAGTATCGGAAGAAATAGCAAAAATGGAAGAAGTGTGCAGATAGTGGGAGATGATCTGCTTGTTACAAATGTTCGCAGGATCAAGAAAGCAATCGCTGCAAAAGCTTGCAATGCGCTATTGCTGAAAGTAAACCAGATAGGCACAATAACAGAGTCATTGGCTGCGGCAAAACTTTCCATGGACAATAAGTGGAATGTGATGGTGAGCCATAGAAGCGGGGAGACAGAGGACAGCTTTATCGCAGATTTAGCTGTTGGGCTTGGATGTGGAGAGATTAAATCTGGCGCTCCTTGCAGAGGAGAGAGACTGGCAAAATACAACCAGCTGCTGAGGATTGAGGAAGAGCTTGGGGATAAGGCGGTGTATTCGAAAGTGTTTAATTAGTTTTTTCTCAGAATATGCAAAGTATGGTATTCTGGCACTGTTGGCTGGTCTATGCCTAAATGAATAACTTGTTCTTGTTTTAAACCATGTCTTTCAAA
>JACPBN010000027.1 GCA_016180275.1 Candidatus Woesearchaeota archaeon | reverse complement strand
TCATACGTATAACAGAGATGAGGTAAAAAGAGCGGCACTAACTTTCCATGAAGCTGAAAAATTTATTAAAGAAATTAGTGAAAAAATATTAAAAGAAGAATTTAAGGAAGCTGTAAAATTAGAATAGGAGATGATAAATATGAATTGTGATATCAAAGTTGTTGAATCAATAAGCAAATATAATAAGGAGCTTAATAAAAAAATAGCAAAAGGAATTTTAGACAAGGCTGAAAAAGGAATAGTGATGACACCAGAGACTTTTAGCAAAGTATTTAGCCCTGAAAGAATAAAGCTATTACAGCGAATTTATAGAAATAATATTAAAAATATATATCAACTTGCTAAAGAACTTGACAAGCCCTATGAAGTAGTTTTTAGGAACATAAAATACCTAGAAGGCATTGGATTAATTAAAATAACAGATGAAGACAATAAGAAAATCCCTAATTTAGTATGTAAACTATCAATAGATATGTTTCCATATACTGAAATAGAAACTTAATTTGACTAGATTCTGAAACACTGTTTAACAACAAACTATTTATACTAACAATATTTTCTAATTACCATTATGAAAATCGGCGCTATAATGGCAGTTGCTATACTGCCAGAAGAAAAATGGGAGAAAGAATTTGAGTTCTTTGCAGAGAATAAGTTTGAATATACAGAGTTAATGTGTGATTACCCAAGGTTTGCTCCGCAGTTGGTTAATTCCGGGCAGATAAAAAAAATAAAAGAATTATCACAGAGTTATGATGTTGGATTAATTATGCATGCGCCTTTTACTCATGTAAATTTATCAGATGATGTAAAGTTATTTGCTGATTTTGGGATTAAAGAAATGCAGGCAAGCATTAAGCTGGCAGAAAGATTAGAAATTGACATGATGACGGTGCATGGGCCTTACCAAAGCTTTGATATTGATTCTATTTTACCAAAGTTTATAAGGAATTTTGTGCCAATATTAAATGATGCAAAGAAAGCTAATGTGATGTTATGTTTTGAGAATATGCCAGCTGATTGCCCACAATTGCCGCAAAAACAGGAGCATTATATACTGGCAGCAAAGAAATTGTTAGAAGCAGGAGATTTCACTAATACTTTAAAGATGACATTTGATATCGGGCATGCTAATACTGTCTGCGAACCAGTAAAGTATTATAGTGATGTTGTTAATGCATTAGGCAAAGATTTTGTGCAAGATATGCATATACATGACAATCATGGTAAATATGATGAGCATAATGCAATTGGTGAAGGTAACATAGATTTTACTGGGTTTCTGAAATTATTAAATAGATTGAATTATAAGGGTTATTTTACTCTCGAGTTAGATGTACTAGGTGAGAGCTTTGACAAGAGATTAGCTGGCATAAAAGCAATAAGGAAGATGCTGACTAATATATGAAATATGATAGAAAAACAGCAGATTATTGGCATAAAAAATTAAGTTTTATTTGCAGAGCAGCCCCAAGAGAGGTATTAATTAAAGCAGTAATATCCAGAATAGACAACAAAAAAAAGAATTTGTCTATATTTGATTGTGTTGGATATATGTATGCAATAGAAAATAAAATGAATTTTGTTACAGGGGATAAGGTATTTGAGAGTCTTGAGTCTGTGGATTTCATTACTAAGTAACTGAAAAAATGCTAAAACTCAGATAAGTTTTTATATTAACTAGCAAATTATCCGTTTATTAATTATATTGATAGGGGGTAGTGGTGTTTAGAGGATACCTGAATATTTTATAACCATTATACAAGGGTGCATTAAATGTACGGAGCTCCATTAAAAGTCTTCAGCGGCAGCGCAAATTTGCCATTAGCCAAGGAGATTGCCAAATATCTACAAGTGCCATTGGGCAATATCAGCATTTCTAAGTTTAAAGATGGAGAGATATACGTAAGAATAGAGGAAAATGTGCGTGGCACAGATGTCTTTGTAATACAGCCAACAAGCAAAGATGTTAATTATAATTTGATGGAGCTGTCTATTATATTAGATACATTAAAAAGAGCATCTGCTGATAGAATAACTGCAGTTATCCCCTATTATGGCTATGCCAGGCAAGATAGAAAAACTAAATCACGTGAACCAATAACATCAAAGTTGGTAGCTAACTTAATCACAAAAGCAGGTGCAGACAGAGTTCTTACAATAGATCTGCATTCTGGGCAGATTCAGGGATTCTTTGATATTCCACTTGACCACCTTACGGCAGTTCCATTGTTAGCAAATTATTTGCTTGAAAAAAAGCTGCATAATACCGTTGTAGTCAGCCCAGATGCAGGCGGCACTAAGAATGCCCGCGTCTTAGCTAAAATATTAGACTCGCCGTTGGCAATTATTGATAAAAGAAGGGATGTGCCTAATAAAGTTGCAGAGATGAGGGTTATAGGAGATGTTAAAGGCTTTAATTGCATTATTTTGGATGACATGATTGACACAGGCGGCACAATTTTGGAGGCTGCAAAAGCATTGATTGAAAATGGCGCACAAGAAGTATATGTTGCTGCAACACATGGAGTCTTAAGCGATCCTGCATTAGACAGATTGACACATAATGCAATCAAAGAAGTTGTGCTAACAAATACAATTGACCATGGCAATGCAAATATACCTGCAAAAATTAAATTTTTATCTGTAGGATTTATGTTAGGAGAGGCAATAAAGAGAATACATACTAACAAATCAATTAGTGCATTATTTGATGAGACTTTGAAGAAAACAGATCGCAGGCTTAATAAGTTTTTTAAATGGAGATAGGTTTTTAATTAATATATCATACTAATTAAATTATAATAATCAAGTGGCTCATGCCACCAATTTTTGGTGAGCACAATTCCACAAACATAACCGATGTTGCGACGGGCAATGCCATTGCAATAAAAATTAGATAACACAACACGCAATACTTTCCTAATGTCACATTTAATATTACAAGTGTAGAGGAGGAGCAACTCATCAACAAAAACAACCAGTGCTCACCGGTGGCATGAGCCACTATAAAGCATAAAAATAATAAATTCCATATATTTTTAAGATTAAGGTGACTAAATGAACCAAGAAGAATTAAACAGGGAGAAAGCAGAGCAGATATACATGCAGCTGCAAATGTTACAGCAGCAGATTAAGCAGCTCCAGCAGCAGATGGAAGCTGTTGAGCAGCATCTTATGGAAGCAACTGTTGCAAAGCACAGCATAGATGAATTAAAAAATACTAAAATTGGAAGCGAAATTCTTGTTCCTGTAACTTCAGGAATTTTTGTTAAGGCAAATTTGCTGGACAGCTCTGAAGTGCTGATGAATGTTGGCGCAAAGACAGTTGTTGCAAAGGGAATGGATAAGGCAAAAGAGCTTATTCAAAGCCAGCTTACTGAGATGAAAGAAGTCCAGCAGAAGATGGGAAATGATTTGCAAGAGATGATAATGCACGCAAGAATGCTAGAGCAAGAGATGCAAAAGCTGGTTGGATAAAGATCAATCTGGCATTAAATAAAGAAACATTACTTTCTCTTTTTGTTTGGCTTTTTAGCATTTACATTCTTGCTAAAGACATTATACACAAGATAAATTACAATCAAGAGTTCTATCAGAATAACTATAGGGCGCAAAATTCGGTACATATCTGCATAATATCTGGCAGTGCCAATGAATAAAGTTACAATTCCGCCCAGCATAAAGCCAGTGCCTACCCATTCATGCAGAATGTTTTTTGTGCTAGGTAAAATTAAGCCTAAAATTATTGCTATCAAGCCAAGAATAGCTGACACTAGGAAGACCACTAAGCTGTATTTCTTTTGTGAAGTAATGTAATTTTTATTGCAGTAATTGCATTCATACTTTGTAGGGCAGCCATATTCGTCATAATTATACTCGTTTTGCCCTTCTGAATCAACGCATTGCTTGATCTGCTCTTCAGTTGACTTGGTGTAATCTTGGCATTTGTGCGCTATCCTATCTTTTTCATCCTGAAGAGGATATGCGACAGGATAGGCAGCTTTTGGGATGCGCTCATAATACCTGCAGAATTTGTCATATTGTGGTTCTTGGTAAATTGCTTCTATCAGGCTTTGGACTAGAATTGCAAACAAAACTATAATTACAAGCACCACAATGTATTTTCGCAGCTCGACCATGAGGCAAATAAATGAATACCTGTATATATAGGTTACTGATTGCTGGCACTGCAGAGAAAGTGAGTGATTTACTTATTCAAGCCGAAGCGGCGGCTGCCAGCGAGCACTAGCGTAGTATTTTGATAGGTTGTGCTTCCTTTTGAAAATCATTTTTAATCATTAAAAATGATTTTGCAAAACCTCTACGTTGGGTTCACTCGCTTTCTTATTAGCTTAGTTTCTCTTTTTGACGAGTTAACTTGCATACTCGCTACCGGCTGCCCAGCCCTACATTGCTTAGTTATTTTCAAAAGTGCTCGCTATAAAAGGGCAGCCGCCGCTTCGGCTTTTCTTATAAAATCGCTCACTTTCTATTTTGTATCTGATTGCTTTTTTGTATTTGTTTAGCTTGTGTGATAAAATCCTCTAAAGCGGTGGCGACTGCCGACGAACACTGGCAGGTAATATTAAAGAGTTGCTCCTCCTCCTCTACGCTCAGATAGTAGATGTGATAATAGTAAAGCATTGCGTGATGTGTAAGTTAATTTGCAATTAAATGGCATTGCCCGTCGCAACTTCGCTTGTTAATATTGATATGTGTTCGTCATAAAATGGCAATCGCCACCGCTTTTGATGTTGGTGTAGCTAAACAAATACGCTTTTTTTAATTATTTTTATAACAGATTATATGGCCAAATATTGCAGAATTTTATGAAATTAGCCATAAATATAAACATTAATATATTACATTATTATTTTTACAATAAAAATGGCAATACTAAAACCACAAATTTACATATTAGATTTTGGATCACAGTATACGCATTTAATTGCGAGAAGAATTAGGCAGCTGAATGTCTATAGCGAAATTAAATTGCCGACGGTTTCTCTGGAGGAGATTAAAGATGCAAAAGGAATAATTCTTAGCGGCGGGCCTGCAAGCGTTTATGACAAAACTGCAGTTAAGTATAACCCAGAAATTTTCAAACTGAAAATTCCTATTTTGGGACTCTGTTATGGGCAGCAATTGATGGCGCAGGCGCTTGGCGGAAAAGTTTCGCCAGGAGAAGTTAAGGAATATGGATTTGCTGAGCTAGAAATAGAAAAAAAGAAGAAATCAAGATTATTTGCCGGGTTAAAAAATACAGAAATTGTCTGGATGAGCCATGGAGATTATGTCTCTAAGCTGCCTAAAGAATTTGAGGCTATCGGAAGCACCAAGGATTGTAAAGCAGCGGCATTTGAAAACAAAAAACAAAAAAGATTTGGATTGCAGTTTCATCCTGAAGTAACTCATACGCCCAATGGAATGAAGATAATAGGGAATTTTGTAAAAATCTGCAAGTGCAAAAAGAACTGGACAATGCACAATTATCTGAAGCAGGCAATCAGTGATATGAGAGAGAAAGTAGGCAAAAGAAATGTCTTTATGCTCATAAGTGGAGGAGTTGATAGTACAGTTGCATTTGCCCTGTTGAATAAAGCACTTGGCAGCAAAAGAGTCTATGGCCTTAATATCGACAATGGGTTTTTGAGATTAAATGAAGCAGAATGGATTGTTAAGAAGATGAAAAGCTGCTGTTATGCAAACTTTCATCAGGCAGATGCTAGCTATGAATTTTTGGATGCTGTTCGCAAAATAACAGATCCTGAGCAAAAAAGAAAAGTTATTGGAAAGGTGTTCATTGATGTGCAAAGAAAAGTTCTTCAGAGCTTAAAATTAGATCATGATGATTGGTTGCTCGGGCAAGGCACTATTTACCCAGATACTATTGAGACGCAAGGAACAAAACATGCTGATTTAATTAAAACGCACCACAACAGAGTTGAAATTATTCAGCAGATGATCAAAAAAGGAAAAATTATTGAGCCGTTAATGCATTTATATAAAGATGAAGTTAGGGAGCTTGGAAAGGAATTGAGATTACCTGCTGATTTAATTTGGAGACAGCCATTTCCGGGGCCTGGATTGGCTGTTCGTGTTTTGTGCGCAAAAAAAGCTAGCCCTATCAAAAATGTAAATAAGATAAATAGAACACTCAACGCAATTGGAAAATTTCATGATGTTACTGGATTTGTTGTACCAATAAAATCTGTAGGAGTGCAAGGAGATAATAGAACATACAGGCATCCTGCAGTTATTATTGGGAATAGCAGCTGGGATACATTGTTTAAGGTAAGTGGAGATTTGACAAATAAAGTAAGAGAAATAAACAGGGCAATTTTCTTGCTGTATCCAGGAAAGATTGATCCAAAAAAACTAAAGATCAAAGAAACTTATTTGACAAAGCAGAGATTGGATTTGCTTAGGAAAGTAACTGCAATAGTTGATAAGGCTGTAAAACAAAAGAGAGTAGGCATGAGAATCTGGCAGTTCCCTGTTGTGCTTGCGCCAATCAGCTTGCGCGGCGGAGAGAGTATAATATTAAGGCCTGTGTATTCAAAGGAAGCTATGACAGCAGAATTTGCGAAAATACCTTGGCCTGTTGTAAAGCTTATTGTAAAGAAAATAATGAAAGTTCGCGGCATTGATGCAGTATTCTATGATGTAACTAATAAGCCGCCTGCAACGATTGAGTGGGAGTAGATGGCATTAATTAATATTAATTTAATGAATTAAATAGGTTAGGACTGCTAATTGGAGTATGACCATAATTCGTAAGAAAACTTTTTAAAGCTCTTGCTATTTTTAACCAATTACTAGAAAGATTATCAAGGGCTCATAGTCTAGTGGTTATGACGACACCCTTACAAGGCAACGCATATCAAAGATTTAATGTCTTTCAATGCATGTCTCTGAAAGGTGTAGGTCCCCAGTTCAAATCTGGGTGGGCCCATTCATGCGCTAGTAGTCTAATGGTTTTGGTCGATAAGATCACCATAAAGGATAGAACCTTGCCAAGGTTTTGATCCGGGTTCAAATCCCGGCTGGCGCACCATTTTTTCTTTGATTTTTTTCGATTACAAATTATTAAAAAAGATATAAAATAAACAGTTATGGCATCATCAAAGTGATTTGAACACATTCAGCAAATTAATGCCTGCATTATACTTTACAAGATTTGCACGAAACTTTTAAAAACACATGATAGTTTTAACTGAGTTACGGCCCCGTAGCTCAGCCTGGTTTAGAGCGCTGATTAGCTTAAAACTAAGGTCACGGCGGGGCCATTTTTTATTTTAGAATATGCTATAGCAATAATTCCGGATAATGTATGAATATTTGCATTTTCTTAGCAAGTTTTAAAAATAAACTTCTATTTCTTCATGATAATGCCCGGTTAGTGTAGCCCGGCCAATCATGAAGCCCTTTCGAGGCTTCGACACGGGTTCAAAATAAGGTGCAGTAATAATTGCTTTATTGCATCTATGAATGTCCCGTACCGGGCATTATTTTATATTTTAGAGTAATGATAATTCAATGGAAGAATATTTAAATAAGAAATAATAATAATCAGAAAATTAACATATAAATTTTTAACTTGGATAATGCAATAATGCTAATCCATGAGGTAAAAAATGAAAAGAAGCTCAAGAAGATGGAAAAAGAAAGGCCAGATGAGATGGAAGTGGCAGCGCAAAAGAATGAAGAAAGAGAAGAGAAGACGAACAAAGAGATAAATATAGCAGGAGAACTAAATAATTGAGCAAAGTTTAGATAAGAAAGGGAACTAGACTAAATAAGAACGCCCGCGCCGAGGATCGAACTCGGGCCTGGACCTCCGCAGGGTCCCATTCTATCCACTATACTACGCGGGCATAACTTTGTAAATTTCATGTATGTATTTAAATTTATTCTCTTTTAAAATTAACTATGAAAGGATTCAAGAAAATGAGATTAATAAAATAATTTGCTTAAATAACATTTCTTTTTAGAAAATGGGCTATCCCCCAGCTAAAGCTTGGGGGTCTTAATCGCCCATTTTCATTAAAGTGTGGTTTGTTTTGTCCTTGAC
>JACPBN010000026.1 GCA_016180275.1 Candidatus Woesearchaeota archaeon | reverse complement strand
TGCATTCTCTAAATCAAAAGAAATGCATGATATTGTATTAAAAATATTCCTATATGAATATAACAATAAACTCAAATCAGTCAAACACTAACACTACCATTTCTTGTGTAATATATATATACATATATCAACCTATATTTTGCAGAACATGCTTTGTTAGGAGAATTATATTTTAGTTGATGTAATATATTCACTTACTGAATATTCAGCTGGTGAATATTCAGATTAGGATTACGTTCCGAATTATCAGATGATTATAGCAAATAGATAGTAAAATATGTAAGTTGTAACTAACATAAAATATAAGATAGGTCAATACTACTTATATCTATAATAAATAACAGATAAAAGTAGATAGCTTCAATAACAGAAAGCTTTAAATATTAGGATTACAATCCTAATCAGTATGTTCCTAAAGTTTATAAATAGAAAAGCAGAGCTAGAATTCTTAGAAGCTAGATATAAAAATAAACAATTTGAGTTTATTGTGATATATGGCAGAAGAAGGCTTGGAAAAACTGAACTAATCAAGGAATTTGTAAAAAACAAAAAGCACATCTATTTCTTATGCGACAAAAGAGGGACTGCCGGCAATATTGCAAGATTTAAGAAGATGGCTGCTGAATATTTCAATGAAGCAGCCATAGAAACAAATGAACCAGAAGAAGTATTTAAGCATATAGTAAAAAAACAGAGCGATAAGCTTGTCATTGTGTTTGATGAGTTCTCATATTTGGCTGAAAAAGATTCTAGTATCCCCTCTATATTCCAATTAATTATTGATGAAGTGCTTAAAGACAGCAATATCATGCTTATTTTATGCGGCTCTTCTATAAACATGATGGAAACAGGAGTGCTTAGCTATAAGTCGCCATTATATGGCAGAAAAACTGGACATTGGAAAGTACTGCCTTTTACATTAAAAGAGACATCTGAATTTTTCGCCAATAATACAACCTCTAAAAATATAGAATTTTGGGCAGTTTTAGACGGAATACCTTTTTATCTAGAAAAATTTTCAGACAAAAAGTCAACCTTGGAAAATGTAGAAGCTGAGATATTAAATAAAAATGGAAGACTATATGAAGAGATTGACTTTGTTTTAAAGGAAGAGCTAAGAGAGCCTGATGCATATAAGTCAATCTTAGAGGCTATCGCTTCTGGCAAGAATAAGGTTGTTGAGATAGCAAACAAGGCAGGAATAAAAGTACAGGATATTGATAAATACCTGAAGATTTTGATTAGATTAGGCATAATAAAAAAAGAGCATCCTGCAACAGAGAAGGCAAAGACAAAAAAGAGCATTTATTCTTTTGCTGACAATTTTTTCCATTTTTGGTTTGAATTTTGCGAGCCGTATAAATCATCTATCGAGATCAACGAATATGCCATCTCTAAAGTTAAGGATGATATAAATTCTTTTTTTGGCAAGAAATTTGAGAATTTATGCAGAGATATCTTAATCGAAATAACCAAGCTTAATTTTACAAAAGTAGGAAAATGGTGGGGATCTAACAGAGAAAATGATGAAAGAAAAAGCATAGAGATAGACATACTTGCCTTAAACGAACAAACAAAGGAAATACTTTTTGGAGAGTGCAAATGGAGTGAGAACGTTGATGCGCAGACAATATTTGACCAACTAAAGCAAAAATCTAAACATGTTAACTGGAATATCAGCAAAAGACAGGAATATTACTGCGTCATAGCAAAATCTTTTAAGAGAAAGGCAGAAGGATGCCTATGCTTTGATTTAAATGATATAGAAAGCTTATTATAATGAAAAGTAATATACAACTATTATATTTGTAAATAGTATTATAATACAAGAGGTGTTGAACATAGACTACATAAAAGAGATAGTTAATTCTATTGCTGTTGCAGACAGTGTAGCAGAAGATGCTGAAAGCAGGGTTATTGCTGACAAGAAGCTAGATGGCAAACCAAAGTCTGGGAGAAAGAATGCTAGAAAAGGCAGATTAAGCAGAACTGAATCAGAAGTTTCTATTAGGGAGATCAAAGAGAATATTGAGCAACTGGAAGAAGTCAAGAAATTGTTAGTATCATTCGAGAAAAATCAGAGCAAGAGGCTGCAGACACATACTAAAGAGCACAAAGAATTTCTTAGGAATATTGATGATGAAGATAAAAAGACAATTGTGCAGAATATTTCTGCAATCAGGAGGATAAACAGCTCATTAGTAATGCATGATGAGATTACAAATAAATTAGAGCTGCTTGCATATAATCTTGGCATACTTAAAACAACAATGCTGACCAAAGATTATAAGACTACCAGACATGTTATGAAAAAGCTTCTGACGCAGGAAGATACAAGCATTAAGAGTGTGATTGGCAATACTCAAAAGTTTAAGGAAGATGTTGGCAGCTTAAGGACAGAGTATAATAGATTACTAAGCAATGCAGAAAATGCAATTCCAAACCTGGAGAGCAAGGCAGAACTGTCTTCAAAAAATGCTGCGCTTGAAAGGCTTGAATCGCTGCATGAAAAGCAGAAGAATATACTGACGATGATAGCCGGAGAGTTTTCTAATGTCTCTAAGGAATTGCTTAAGAGCAGAGAGTATAAGGAGTATCTGAGGAAAAACTGATAAAATCCTATCCTTAAAGAAGCATTAAGAAAAAAGATGAAAGAGATTATTGAAAATCCCTGCCATTATAAGCCATTGATGCATGATCTAGCAGGAGAAAGAAGAGTGCATATAATGAAAAGTTTGTTCTCAAATTTGTGATTGAAGAAAATACGAAAACTGTGACTTTTTTCTTTTTTGGGCATCATGATGATGCGTATGCGTATAGGAGATGAAATATTCAAGTTTGCCAAGCCAGATTAGGGTAAAGATAATAAAATCGGTTCTATCGACCATAACATTTTTATAAAAATGCAGTATCCTAAGTAGAGTTTGAATCTTAATTTAATAATAATGTGATTACTATGTATGACTTTAAAACAACTGAAGAAGAAGTGCTTGCTTTCTGGGAGAAGCATAAGATTCGCGAGAAAATAAATGAAAGGAACAGGCAGGCAAATGAGAAAAATAAAGACAGGAGTAATACAGATAAGACAGATAATGCAAATAAAACTGATAAAAACAGCAATAAATTCTATTTCTTAGACGGGCCGCCGTATACTTCTGGCAGTGTGCATTTAGGCACAGCGTGGAACAAAAGCATGAAGGATATGGTGCTGCGATATAAGAGAATGTGCGGCTTTGATGTGTATGACAGGGCATGTTATGACATGCATGGACTTCCTATCGAACACAAAGTGCAGGAAAAGTTCAAGCTGCATACTAAAGAGGATATAGTGAAATTTGGAGTAGATAAATTTATTGAAGAATGCAGGAATTTTTCAATTGAAAATCTGCATAAAATGAATATTGATTTTACCAGATTAGGCGCATGGCTTGATTATGAAAATGTTTATATGCCAATTACTGAGGACAGTATAGAAGCAATCTGGTGGCTGATAAAAAAAGTTCATGAGCAGGGAAGATTGTATGAAGGCGAGAGAACAATAACCTGGTGCGCCCATTGTGAGAGCGCGTTGGCAAAGCATGAATTAGAGTATGAGAATGTAGTTGATAAAAGCATTTTTATGAAGTTTCCGGTAATTGGAGAGAATAATGAATACCTGTTAATTTGGACAACAACGCCATGGACAATAGTATATAATTTGGGAGTTATGGCCAATCCTGAAATAGATTATGTCAAAGCAGAAGTTTATATGGACGGAGATGAAAATAATAAAAATATGTATAACACAGAAATTTGGATAGTCGCAAAGCCACTAGCCAATGTCGTAATTTCTGCAATGGCTGAGAAAAAGTTTAAGATAATAGATGAATTCAAAGGCCATAAGTTAGAGGGATTGAAGTATAAGCATCCACTATACAATGATTTTAAGGACCACTATGATAAATATGAGAAGATAAGTGATAAAACACACACAGTATTACTTAGTGCTGAGTATGTTGATACTAGCGCAGGAACAGGCTTAGTCCATACTGCACCTGGATGCGGACCACAGGATTATGAAGTCTGCCATCGTTATGGAATTCCTCCATTTAGTAATTTAGATGAAAGGGGATATTATCCAGAGGAGATGAGTATACTTGCCGGATTGAATGCTAAAAAAGATACTGACAAAATCATAAAAATTCTTGAGCCTATGATATTTGCAAAAAGCGATGTTGAGCATGAATATCCTCACTGCTGGAGATGCCATAAGCCTGCAATATTCAGGACAACAAAGCAATGGTTCTTTAAGGTTGAAGATCTTAAGGCAAATATGATCAATGCAAATAATGAGATAACCTGGGTGCCTCATGCAGGATTTAATGCATTTGATTCCTGGCTGCATAATTTGCGAGACAATAGCATAACTAAACAGCGTTTCTGGGGAACTCCTTTGCCTGTGTGGAGATGTGATCTATGCGGAAGATTTGAAGTTGCAGTTACAAGAGAAGAAATTGAACGCAGAGGCGGGCTGCACAAGGGTGAATTAAAACATCTGCACAAGCCTTGGATAGATGCTGTTTCATTTCCGTGTGAATGTGGAAATAAGCTAAAGAAGATTCCTGATGTCATGGACGTATGGATAGATCCCGGATGCCTATCATGGACTGCACTTGGTTATCCTCACAATAAAGAATTATTTGAGAAATTGTATCCTGCTGATTTTATAATTGAAGGCAAAGACCAGATACGCGGCTGGTTTAATGTGCTGATGGTCTGTTCAATACTTGCATTACAGAGACCAAGTTTTAAAAATGTATATATGCATGGTTTTGTGCAGGATGCACTTGGCAGAAAGATGTCAAAATCTTTAGGCAATGTTATTTCACCTTATGAAGTAATTGATAAGTATGGAGCAGATACTTTTAGGTATTATGCTATTGGCGGAGCTAATCCAGGCATTGACCTGAATTATAATTTTGAGGACATGAAGCTGAAACATAAGAACCTCATAATAATTTGGAATCTGCAGAATTTCTTGATTGAGACGGCAGCTGAGTTAGAGATTAATCCTACAAAGCTTATTTATGATATTGAGCAGCTTGATCTGGAGGAGAAATATATATTATCAAAGTTAAACAGCGCAGTAAAAAATATTACAGAGAGAATGGACAAGTATTTGATCAACGAAGTCCCTGCCCTAGTTGAAGAAGTGTTTTTAGAGTTATCTAGGACTTACATACAGATGGTTAGGGACAAGGCTTCGCAGGGAAATGATGAAGAAAGAAAGATAGTATTGTATACTTTGTATAATGTGTTTTTTGAGACAGTAAAGATGTTCTCAATTGTCTGCCCATTTTTGTGCGAGAAAATATATCTGAACTTGCGAGACGAATTTGGCATGAAAGAAGAAAGTGTGCATCTCTTTAAGTGGCCAAAGCATGATGACAAAAAAATACATCCAAAGCTGGAGAAAAATATTGAAATCATTAAGAATATACTGCAGGTTGCAGCTAATACGCGCGAAAAGATTCAGCTAAGCCTGAAATGGCCATTGCAGGAGATGATTGTTGAAACTAATAATCAAGATGCTATTGCTGCAATAGAAGAGTTCGAGAAAGTTTTGCTTGTGCAGGCAAATGTCAAGAAGGTTAAGGTTGTAAGTAAGTTCGATAAAGTCAAATTACTGGTAAAAACAGATTTCGCAAAGCTCGGGCAGGAATTTGGAAATAAGGCGCCTAAAATAATTGCGCAGCTGGCAACTGTATCCGGAGATGGCTTACTTGCGCATATTGAGAAGAACGGAAGCTATAATTTAAAGGTTGATAATGAAAAAGTTTCCATTACTAAAAATCATCTGCACATAAACAGAGAAGCGCCTAAGCAGTTTCAGGAAGCTGATTTTAGATTTGGGTATGTGTATCTGAATAAAGAGCTGAATGATGCGCTTGAGGCAGAAGGATTTGCCAGAGAGATAATGAGAAAAGTCCAGGCACTCCGTAAGAAAGCAGGATTGAATAAAATGGATTCAATTATTTTGCACATCAAGATTTTGGATGAGGATGATGTTAAGATGCTTTCTTTATGGCAGGAAGCAATTGCCAAGAAGTGCGGTGCTGCGCATATTAAGATTACAAATGCAGGCGCTGCAAAAAAGTTAAGCGTTGTCAGTGTTGAGAAGATCAAAGACAAGAGCTTTGAAGTTGGGTTTGAGAAGGTCTGATCTGCCAGAAAAAGTGCTGATTCTTTTAAATGTGTCATCAGATTTTTAAATTATACAGGTTTTTGATAATGAAAAATTTCATAATAGAAATGTATGAAGGGGAAGTGAAAATTTAATGGCACTGGATTTAGTATTAGAAAGAGAAGGCTCAACACCATTAAAGTTATATGTTGTTGGGTATAACACTCGGAGAGAGAGATTAGATAAAGTGCCTGATAAGGTAGATTTAGTATTTGTTGACAGTTCTTTTTTTGATTTTAATGGCAGTAATAGTGACAGATCTATGGAATGCCTAGAGAAAGCTTTTAGGGGATCCATGGTTTTTTTAGAAGATATTGTAGATGAGATTAATAATGCACCACAATTAAGAAGAAGAAACCGAAGGCTTAAGAGAGCTATTGACAGTTTAATAGAAGGAGAAACTAAAATAGATTCTAGTGTTATATTAAGTCATGAAAATGTCCAGATATCTGCAAATACCCTTCAAACTCTAGAGGGTGCATTACCGAAAAAAATTGCATATCAAAATTTTATTGCACAGTTTAGCGATTTCTATGCATTAGCTGAGAGATTAGCCATAGAATACTTACCCAAAAAGATAGAAATATTGCCCTGGGGGCTAAGAAAAGATAGAGTAAGAAGAGTATTGGGAAAAATTTGGAGAGAAGGCAACAGGCAAATATTTGAGAGTGGAACCGAAAATTATAATAGATTAGCACGAGATTCCAAAAAAGAGTATGGTACTGCAAACAGGCTTACACTTAATTTTGTGTACCATGAACTTTTGCCTAGGTTGCCTGGATTGGTTTATGCTGCAATTAACAATGCAAATGAAACAAATGGCCATATAACAACATTTCCTGGCTTAAGAGAAGGAATTCCAATATATAATTCATCTTGGCTATTTAAAACATATTGGGTCAATGCATACCTAGGGTGCATAAATATAATGCTAAGAAGAACCATGCATTGTGTAATAAACGGATTTACGGAAGAGAAAGCACTTAAAGAAGTTAAGTGCAGATTTAACAGGGACCTTAAAACAGACAATCAGCTTGTTGCTGCTGCTACACAATATAGAGTCAATGGCAAAAACAGGAGGCGGAGGCTGCCCTTTTTTAGCGAGCACAAATCCATTTACCAAGCTAAGTAGGGTCGGGCGGTAACGAGCAAGTAAGCAAGTTAACTCGTCACAAAGAAGTTCTAAGCAACCGAGCAAGCGACTGAACCTAGTGTATAGGAGACACAACTTATTGTGTTTGCCTTTTAGTGCTCGCTGGCAGCTTCCGCCTTGACTTTTATCGTCTAAGCTTTACAGTTACCACAATCATACATAGAGCATATTAACTACTTATGAGTAACTACAAAACCAAAAGATTTATATACTAGTTCTTATTCTAATTACCTATGAGAAAGCAGGGTTTTGGTGGAAAAAGAAGCGTATTTGTGTTCTTAATAATATTCCTAGTTGGATGGCTGGCCAGCAGTGTTTATAGTGAGGTTGCTAGCAATTATTCACAGCCAAAGACATTTGAGATACTTGAGGCAGAGAATAAGCCTGCTGGCAGTGAAAATGTTAAAAGTGATTATAACAATGAAAAAAGCTCTCCCGGTGATCATGTTAAGGAAAGCCAGATTCATGTTCTGAAAGATAAGATTATACTGGATATTAAAGATGCATCCTGGGCAAGATTTACTGACACAAACAGCATGGATCCTGTAATTGATGCTGAAAGCAATTCAATTGAGCTTAAGCCTAAAACAACTGAAGATGTTAAAGTAGGAGATATAATCAGTTATCATTCTGAGTATGCAGATGGTTTGATAATTCATAGAGTAATTGAAGTTGGCCAGGATAATGACGGGTGGTTTGTAAGAGTCAAAGGAGATAATCTTGCAAAAGAAGATCCTGGCAAGATCAGGTTTTCACAGATTGAGGGCGTTGTTGTTGGGGTTATATATTAGTAAAGATGGCAGAAGAAAAATCATACTACCGTTCTATGTCTGTTACGGAATATAAACTCTATGAAATAACTGAAGAAGTTAAACTAGGGTCTGAATGGACAGATACAGAATTGTCAAGAACTGGTTTAGGGTTCACATTAAGATTATTTAAACAATGGGTTGATAATGGAAGGAATGAATATGGATCACATGATTTAGTTGTCAGAGTCATGAGTTCAGATCCAGAAGAATTTCGTATAAAGACTTATGCAGATGTTTTTAATCGTGATACAGAATATGACCAAACTCCACAAATCCCCCGCAGATACATAAGCACAAAGCCAATTGATTTTAAAAGAGTTGAAATTGTTTATGATCCTAGATCAATGATATCTAAAAAGCCTATATCAAAGCTAGAACAACTCTTATAACAACTAGCTAACACTTACTTTCCTTTTTAGCTCCCATAATAACTCTGCTTTTTTTATACCCAAATTTCATCATGGTGCCATCATAATGTTTATGGCTATCTAATACTAATATAACATCAAATTTACGCAAAACAATTTAAAGACAGATACATTTAAATAATAGTATGGTTTAACCATACTATTATGGGACAGCCAAGCAAGGAAGCGCAAATACAAGAACTATTTTTTAATGAGCCAAGCAAGCACTGGCATTTTGAGGATATAATCAGATCTGCAAAAATAAGCAGGTCCCAAGCGAATCATTGGATAAAAAAGCTGTTAAAAAATAACATTATAATACATAATAAGCCACACAGAAAATTTTCTTATTTTATATCCAATGTGAGCCATCCAAACTATAAAAACAGCAAGAAGGTGTTTGCTCTAAATGCTTTTCAGGATACTGGATTTTTAGAGCATCTTGCATCTCTGGAAAAAGCAAGGGTAGTAATAATTTTTGGAAGCTTCTCAAGAAGTGACTGGTATGCAGATAGTGATATCGATATATTTATATATGGCAATGCCAAAGATTTTGAGATAGGAAAGTTTGAGCTAAAGCTTCACAGAGAGATACAATTGTTTGAGTTTGAG
>JACPBN010000008.1 GCA_016180275.1 Candidatus Woesearchaeota archaeon | reverse complement strand
ACTTCCAGTATATCCTCTATAAATAAATCATTGTCAGTTGATGCAAATGCTGCTGTTTTTGAATCAGAGAATGCATTATAAGCCTGGCTTGAAATACCGCCTAAGGCGATTCTGTTGAACAGGTAAGCTGCAGTATCGTTTAAGTCAGCAGGATTTATGCTTCTGTCCCGGATATCTTCTGTTGATATATTTCCGACAGAACTCTGGAAAATCTGCCTTTCCAGTCCTTTAAAATCAACGTCTGAGCCGTTAATCTCAAAATCCGTGTAATATACTTTGCCGTATTCCAAATTAAGGCTGTTTGTGCTGTTGCCTAATACGATATCAAATTTGCCGTTGGAGATTGCATTGTAAAAGTCAGTGGTTGAATTGTAAATTAAATTGCCGCCTGTCAGCGCATCCCATATTGTCACAATTACATTCCCGGACTGAAGCGCAGTTCCGCTCTGCTCGACATTTGCCTGCAGAGACATTAATTCCTGCAGGGCATGAGAGCTCACGCTATGTGCTATTAAAACAGTTCCGGAAAATATTATCAGTACAAGTAATTTTATCTCAGATATTTTTATTCCGGTTTTTGTGTTTTTGCGTATCATTTTATTCTCCTCTCTTCTTCTGGCTGTGTTTTTTTTTCATAAGATAATTTTTTTAATGCTCTCTGATAAACTGTCCATATGGTCCTGTCATTTTTGCGCAGCAGTACTGCAATGTCATGATAAGTTAATCTGTAATTATTTTTCAGATAATAAGAAATATTTTCTAAGACACTTAACTTGCGATTTTTAAAAATGGAACATGGGACAACAAACACAGAAGGCTTGACTCCGAGTTTTGAAGGATGTTTTTGGGTTGTAATGCGGTAACAGGTGGCAAGTGAAATATTATTTCTGCCGATAAGCTTTGCAATAGCAGTGAATTTCAGTCCTAGATTCTCATGCAGATATTTGACAATCAGCTCAAGCGAGCTTAGAATCTCATTATCAAATATAGAAATTGGCAGGATTATATCTTCTTCCGTTGGAAAATTGCTATTTAACAATTGATTAAAAATATTTAATATTTCATTATAACCAAGGTGTTTCTGTTTTAAGGATACTATATACTTATTGAGGTCATCTGCTGGAGAAATATTTAAGTTTTTGACATTAGTCTTTGCAGTAATATGTTCGGTATTATTTTGCTCTACACCAACTTTTTTATTGTTTTCTTGCAAAATATCACACTATATGTAAGTATTATTTTTAATTATATGTAAGTATATTGTATTTTGTGGGTATTTTTTACGTCAATACATTAAAAACTATATGTAAGTATTATTTTTAATTATATGTAAGTATATTGTATTTTGTGGGTATTTTTTACGTCAATACATTAAAAACTATATGTAAGTTAATAACTATATTATATGTAAGTATCAAGAAGTATATAAAGCTTTTCAGATAAAGTATCAATTGATATCAGATTACCAAAACCTTTATAAAGAACTAGGTATTGTAATACCAGAATCATATTTCCGATAAATTTAAATATCACAGGGATTATATTTCTAATGAAATGATAAAACTATTAAAACATAATCTACATTGGGGAGAAGGCTTTTATTTTGAATATAAAAGAAAAAGAAGAGTATTTGATGAGCTTGTATCATATCTGCCAAAGAAGCAGATAATAGCCATTACTGGCTTAAGAAGAACTGGAAAGACTGTATTGCTAAAACAACTCATAAATCATTTAATAGAGAATGAAAAAGTAGCTAGAAATAAGATTCTTTATTTTTCATTTGATGAAGAAAAGCCTGAAATAGATCTTTTACTGCAAGAATATGCAGCAGTTTCTGGAATAAGCTTAGGCAAAGAGCAAATATTTATTTTCTTAGATGAAATACAAAAACTGGAAAATTGGCAGGAGCAGATTAAGTTTTATTATGACAGTTATGCTAATATCAAGTTTTTTGTCTCTGGTTCAGAATCGTTATTTATAAGAAAAAAATCTCAGGAAAGCCTTGCCGGCAGAATTTATATTCTAGAACTGCCTGTACTGTCATTTATTGAATTTTTGGAGTTTAATGATAAGCATGATTTTCTAAAAAACCCTGCCATGTTTAAGGAAGAAATAAAAACACAGCTTTTATCTTATATGAGAAGAAATTTTATAGAGGTTATTGCGGAAGATGAGCAAGCATTGCAGCTTTATCTTGAGGGCATAATTAATAAAATAGTATATGAAGATATACCGTCTATATTTCCAATCGATAATCCTGAAAAATTAAAGGCAATTTTAAAGGCAATCTATTCAAACCCTGGGATGCTTGTGCATTATGGGAATTTAGCAAGTGATTTTGGCATTAGTTCAAAAACAGTAGAAAAATATGTCTTTTACTTGCTGCAGTCAAAGCTTATAAAAAAAATCTACAATTACAGCAGGAACTTTTTAACCTCAGAGAAAAAACTAAAAAAGGCATATGTTACTGCTCCGTGTTTTAGCTTCCTCAACGAAAACTATGATATCACCAAAATAGCTGAAAATATAGTTGCTTTACATAACAACATTAACTTTTTTTGGCGAGATTCTTTTAAAAATGAGGTTGATTTTATAATAAAAAAGGATAATCTAGCGCAAGCTGTTGAAGTTAAATACACAAATAAGATAACAAAGAATGATATAAAAAGCTTGTTAAGATTTCTTGAAAAATTCAAACTTAGGAATGCTGTTATAGTTACAGAAGATTATGAAGCTGAAGAATTAATTAATAATAATAAAATAAAGTATATCCCTCTATGGAAATGGTTATTGTTTAACTAAATCCAGAAACTGACTATTCCGACAATAATGAATATCAGGCCTGCAGCCAGATTAACCGCTTTAGGTTTAAGGTACCTGTTGATATTCTTTCCTATGAAGATGGCGAGTGCAGTCACTAAGCTTATGCCTGCAACTGTGCTTATTAAGACCAGCCATGGATTGTATTTAGTTGCAAATAATGCAGCTGCAATCTGTGTTTTATCGCCTAATTCTGTCATAAACATCAGTGTAAACGCAGCTAAAAACGCAGAGCCATCATGCACCCTGACATTCTCAACTTTTTGAAAGAATAAAGTATATATCCCAAAGCCTACAAATAATAACCCTGCAATGATCTTTATCAGCTTGATTGGAAGAAAAGTCAGCAGATAAGCGCCTGCTAATATTGCCAACCCGTCTACAAATAAGACGCCAAAGAATGAGCCTAAAAATAATTTGAAATGCGCGGTTTTATGCCTTGAAGACAGGGCAATCATTGCCAGCATTGTCTTGTCGCCTAGCTCTGCAAGTGTTATTGTCACGAAAGGAATCAAAAAGTCAGGGGTCATAATTGATGGTAAACCTGATTGTATTTAAATTTATGCCAAATATGGCACTATCGAGAAAGTGAGTGATTTACTTATTCAAGCCGAAGCGGTGGCTGCCAGCGAGCACTTGCCTGCATTATTCAAAGAGTTTCGGCTCCTCTACGTTATGTTAATAAATGTAATACGAGGAAAGTATTGCGTGTCGTGTTTATTGACATGTTTTTAAATGGCATTGCCCGCCGAAACTTAGCAGAGTTAATTGGATTTATGCTCGCTAAAAAAGGGCAGCCACCGCTTCGGCTTTTTTATTATTATCACTCACTTTTTATTTTGTGCCCCAAATATGTACGTATTAAGTTCACTCTACAAAGCCAAAGCATCAGCCTGCGGGCACTTACAAGATAATTTGATAAGTTGTGCTTCCTCTACGCAGGGTTTATTCGCTCGCTTATTAGCTTAGTCTCTCTTTGTGACGAGCTAACTCGCTTACTTGCAACTTACCGCCCAGCCCTACTTAGCAGGATATTTTAATTTGTGCTCGCAAAAGATTGGCTGACGCTTCGGCTTTTTTAGTGTTATCACTCATTTTTTATTATGTATCCTCGAGAATAAAAATACATAACCTTTATAAACAAGTGATTATTCTTACGCAGAATAGTTAAAGAGTGTGTTTAGTGTTTAAACATTGGCTTAGACACTTGTATATAAACGAGCCTGAAAAGATATGCTTTTTCAGTACAGTTTAATTACTGTTTCTACAAGGCATTTCATTAAGAGGCTTTTTTAAAATAAAGCTAAAGCTCAGATCTAGGGGGAGTAATCTATGCTCTTTGTTATGGCTTTTGCTTATAATATTACAGTATAGCTATTAAATAAAAAATAAAAAAATAAAAAACACAAACAAAAAATGGCGCACATCCGATGGCCTAACAGGGGAAGCATGCAGTATTGGCCCAGATCCAGGGCTAAAAGAATTTATCCTGCTATTAAGTATTGGGCAAATGTTAAGGAAGTTAAGCCATTAGGATTTGCTGGATATAAAGTCGGCATGACTCATATTATATATACAGATGCCAAATCAGCATCAATGACAAAAGGCGAGGATATTTTTTGTCCGGTAACAGTCATTGAATGCCCTCCAATAAAGGTTGCAGCTGCCAGATTCTATAAACATTCGCCATATGGCCAAAAAGTTATATCTGATATTTTCTGTTCAAAACTTGACAAGGATCTTGCTCGTACAATTTTTCTATCAAAAAAAGAGCCATCAAAAAAGCTTGAAGATGTAAAAGAATTTGATGATTTAAAGCTTGTTGTTTACACACAGCCAAAGCTTTCTGCTATTGGCAAGAAAAAGCCGGAGATTTTTGAAATAGCTTTAGGCGGCTCAAAAGAAGAAAAGCTAAAATATGCACAGGAAAATCTTGGCAAAGAAATCTCAATTAATAATGTTTTCAAAGAAGGCCAGCAGGTAGATATTCATTCTGTCACTAAAGGCAAAGGTTTCCAGGGTCCAGTTAAGCGTTTTGGTGTTCGTGTCAGGCAGCATAAATCAGAAAAAACAAAGCGAGGTCCGGGCAGTTTAGGGGCATGGAAAGCTCAGGGCCATATCATGTATCGTGTTCCTCATGCAGGACAGACAGGGTTTCAGACAAGAACAGAATTTAATAAATGGGTTGTTAAAATTGGCTCAGCCCCGGAAGAGATAAATACAAAAGCAGGTTTTGTAAGATATGGAAATGTTAAATCTTCATATTTATTGCTCAAGGGCTCAATTGGAGGCGCATCAAAAAGATTGATTAGGATGACAGATGCAACCCGGCCAAACAAAGCAATCCAAAAAGATGCTGCTAATATCCAATTTATAAACAATTGAATAAAAATACCTAAAAGATTTGAACGTTAAATCAAAAAAAGCTGAAAAATAAAAACTAAAATGGAACTAAAAATAATTGATTCAACTGGGGCAGAAAAGGGTAAAATAAATCTGCCAGTGCAATTTACTGAGCCTGTAAGGTCAGATTTAGTGAAGAGGGCAGTTTTGGCTATTCAAACTCATAAAAGGCAGCCATATGGCTCTTCAATAGACGCCGGTATGCGTCATAGCGCAAAGCTTTCCAGAAGAAGAAGAAATTACCGCGGAGCATATGGCAAAGGCATCGGCAGAACCCCTAGAAAAATAATGAACAGGCGCGGCACACAAATGCATTGGGTTGGCGCAATGGCTCCAAATACAGTTGGCGGCAGAAGATCCCATCCTCCGAAGACAGGCCGTTTATGGGCTGTTAAGATCAATATTCAAGAGAGAAGAAAAGCAATAAGAAGCGCGCTTGCAGCAGTTATGCATCAAGAGCTTGTCAAGGCACGCGGGCATATTGTCCCGGCAGATTATCCTTTCATATTAGCAAATGATATTGAAAATGTCGACAGGACAAAAAAAGCAGTTGAGATACTCGGGAAATTAAATCTGGCAAATGAGCTGGCAAGAGCTGCTCAAAAATCTGTGCGCGCAGGCAAGGGAAAGCTTCGTGGCAGAAAATACCAGAGAAAAACTGGCCCATTATTGGTAGTAAGCAGGGATTGTTTGCTTGAGAAATCTGTTTGCAATATTCCTGGGATAGATGTTGTCAAAATTAATAATATTAATGCAGAGTTGTTAGCTCCTGGCACACATTTGGGAAGATTGACTCTGTTTACACAGGCAGCACTTGAAAAGTTAGGTAAAGAAAAATTATTTATGTAACTAAGTAGTGTTGTGGTATCGAATGAAATGAGATATCACGATGGTTTGATCAAACTTTAGTGAAACTAAAGTTTGTTAGGTAAAGAAAAATTATTTATGTAATTTGTATAATTACTGATTAAAATCAGCAAAAAATAAACGTGACAATCATGGATTCATACCAAATAATCAAATATCCGCTTGCAACTGAAAAAGCAGTTAGGCTAATGGAATCAGAAAATAAATTATTGTTTGAGATAGATTTAACAGCTAAAAAACAGGAAGTCAGGAAGGCAGTTGAAGATTTATTTAAAGTTAAAGTAATTTCAGTTAACACTTTCATAACACAGCATGGAAAAAAGAGAGCTTATGTAAGATTAAGCAATGAGACTCCTGCAATTGAAGTTGCGACCCAGATGGGTCTGATGTAAGTTAAATAACAAATATAAATTCACAAAAAAATAAAAAATATTACGCTAATAAAAAAATAAAAATACGGAGGAACGAAAAAGTTTAACCAAAGAGTTGTAATGTCGAGCAAAGCGAGACATTACGATGGTTTGATTAAGCTTTTGCGCAGCAAAAGTTTATGGGAAAGCGATTAGTACAGCAAGCGCGTGGACGCGGAGGCCCGACATATAGGGTTCCTGGGTTTAGAAGCATTGGTTTTGCCAAGCATATTTCCGTTAAAGCAGGCGAAGTCACAGGCAAGATAGTTGATATATTGCATTGTTCACAGCACACAGCGCCATTTGCATTAGTTCAGTACAGCAATGGAGAAGAGGGTTTCATCCATGCACCAGAAGGTGTGTCTGTAGGCGAGCAAATAAGTGTGGGCGGCAGTGAAGTTGAAGTTGGCAACTGCTTAAAGCTTAAAGATATTCCGGAAGGTACTTTAATTTATAATATTGAGATAGTTCCGGGCGATGGCGGCAGGATATGCAAAGCATCTGGCACATTTGCAAGAGTTGCTGCTAAGCTGCCTCAAGGCACACTTGTGACATTGCCTAGCAAAAAACAAAAGGTATTTGTTGAAGAATGCAGGGCAAACATAGGTATAATTGCAGGCGCTGGCAGGTTAGAAAAGCCAATATTAAAAGCAGGCACCATGTATCACAAGACAAGAACAAGGAACAGATACTGGCCTGTGACTAAAGGACATTCACAAAACGCAGTTGACCATCCATTTGGCAACAAGCGCAGCTCAAGAAAATCAAAAGCAAGGCCTGCTCCTAAGAATGCGCCGCCTGGCAGAAATGTCGGTATGCTGCATCCTAGAAGAACCGGCAGAAAGAAGTGATAGATTATAATATAATTATAAAATAACAACGGAGGATTCAAAAAGTTTGATCGTAAGTGTTGTGGTGTTGAGCGAAGCGAGACATTACGATGTTTTGGTTAAGCTTTTGCGGAGCAAAAGGTTATGGCACGAAAAGAATTCAGTTATCGCGGTAAAACATTGGATGAATTAAGGGCTATTAGCATTCAGCAGCTTGCAGAGCTGCTGCCTTCCAGGCAAAGAAGAAAGATCAAGAGAGGGTTTACTGAGCAGGAGAAAATATTGTTAAAGAGATTAAAAAGCAATAAGCCAAATCTTAAAACTCATTGCCGTGATATGCTGGTATTGCCTGAGATGATTGGCAGGACAATCAAGATATATAATGGCAAAGAATTTTCACCTGTACTGATACAGGAAGAGATGATTGGCCATTACTTTGGTGAGTTTGTGTCAACTAGAAGAAAAGTTTCACACAGCGCACCAGGCATTGGTGCTACAAGATCAAGCGCAAGCTTATCAGTGAAGTGAGGATAAAAAACAAAATTACGGAGGATTCAAAAAGTTTAATCAAAAACATCATGGGCAGTTGAGCAAAGCGAAACTGACCTTGGGTTGATAAGGGTCGTAGACCCTTATGTGAGATTAAACTTTAGTAAAACTAAAGTTTATGGCATACAACTATTCGTTTCAAAACTACAATAAAGAACTTATGGCAAGGGCTGTAGGTGTCTTGATGCCTGTCTCATTTAAGAAATCAGTTGAAATTTGCAACTATATCCGAAAAAGGAATCTGCAGAAAGCAAAACAATTGTTGCTTGATGTCAAAGATTTTAAGAGGGCTATTCCATACAGAAGATACAACATGAATGTGCCTCATAAGCGTGGCACTGGTCCGGGAAGATATCCTATAAAGACATGCGATGAATTTTTAGGGCTGCTTGGATCTGTCGAGGCTAATGCACAGTCAAAAGGCCTTAGCACAGCTAACCTTGTCATTTCACATATCATGGTCCATAAAGCAGGAAATGTTTATCACTATGGAAGAAGCCGCGGCACAAAAATGAAGCGTGCTCATATTGAAGTTATTGTTCAGGAAGCAAAAGAAGATCCTAAAGAATCTAAAAAATCAAAAAAGAAAACTTCAGATAATAAAGCTAATAATTAAAAATCAGGATCAATGGTTAAATAATTAAGAAACAAATGTGATTGCTATGATTGAAAGACAATTTGTAACACAGAAACTTAGGGAATTCCAAATTCAGGAATTTATAGGCAATACTCTGAAGAGAGTTGGCCATAGCCATACTAAGATGATTAAGACTCCTTTAGGCGAGAAGATAGTGATTTACGCTTCTCGTCCTGGATTGATTGTCGGAAGAAAAGGGGCTAATATCAAAGATTTGACAAGAACTCTCAAAAAAAAGTTTGACTTAGGAAATCCTCAGATTGAGATTAATGAAGTGGAAAACGTATTCCTTGATGCAAATATTGTTGCTGAAATGATTGCAAGCAGCTTAGAAAGATTCGGAACTACTAAGTTTAAAGGCATTGGCCATAAAATAATGACAGATGTAACAGCTGCAGGGGCTTTAGGCATAGAAATCCTAGTCTCTGGCAAAATACCAAGTGCACGTGCAAAAAGATGGAGATTTTATAAGGGTTATTTAAAAAAATCCGGACAATCAGCTACTGAAATCAGTTCAGCTTATGCTTATGCTCAGCTAAAATCTGGCACTGTCGGCATACAAGTCAGGATAATGCCGCCAAATTTGATCTTGCCTGATGATATTTCAATCAAGGATGACGGGTTAGTGCAACAAAAAGTTCTTGCTCAGGCAGCACAATCATCTGATGCATCAGAAAAAACAGGAGCAGATGCAGAAAAAGCAGATTTACTTCAAGAAGGTTCACATGAATCAGAAGAAAAAAAAGAAAAAAAGCCTAGAAAAAAGCGGGCTGTTAAATCATCAAAAAATAAAGAGACAGAAGATGCTAAACCATCTGGTGCACCAGAAAAAACAGATGCAGCTTCAGCAGAGCCTGCAGACCAAACATAAGAATAAAAAACCTAATCAAAAAACGTTTAAACTAGGGCAGTTGAGCGAAGCGAAACTGGCCGATTTTGATTAAACGTTTTTAAAAAGTCTAGTTTAAGGCAATAACAAACAATGCAAAAATGGCAAAGCTCAAATATAAAGAATTAAAAAATTTAACTCCGGATGACTTAAAAAATAAGTTATCAGAGCTAAAGAAAGAATTGATGAAGGATAATGCCCAGATAGCTCGCGGCACTACTCCAAAGAGTGCAGGCAAAATAAGGACAGCTAAAAAAGATATTGCTAGGATATCAACTGTTTTAAGAGAAAAAGAGTTACAAGAGCCAAAACAATTAACTAAATAATAACTAAATAACTAACTAATCAGAAGGAGGAACTAAAAAGAATGGGTGAAGTATGTGCTGATTGCGGATTGCCTAAGGAACTTTGTGTTTGCGAGACAATTGCCAAAGAAAGCCAAAAAATTATTGTAAGTTTGGTGAAAAAGAAATTCAACAAATACTATACCTCAATTCAGGGTATAGATACCAAAGAAATCGACATTAAGGATTTGTGCAAAAAACTCAAGGGCCAATTTGCATGCGGCGGTACAGAGAAAGATGGCAAAATTGAGCTTCAGGGCGATCACAAATCAAAAATAAGAAAGTTTTTGGTTGAACTTGGGTTTTTGCCAGAAACAATCGAAGTCAGGTAATTAATAATAATGGCCTCAATAACAATAATGACCTCAAATGGCAACTTTAATTCGCTTAGAGTTAATCGGCAAAAAAGCAGAAATTGTTGCATCAAAAAATAAGTCATATATTGGGATTAAAGGCACAATCATAGATGAAACAAAAAACATGCTTAATATCGATGGCAAAAAAGTGTTAAAAACACTCGTTACATTAAAAATTGATGATAATGATCGTCAAATACTTGACGGAAATGAGATCGTAGGAAGGTCATATGAAAGGATTAAAGCAAAAAAATCATAATATCAAAACAGGTCAACTATTAAAAAATTAAATCCTAAAAAGATAAACTAAAAATCACAAAATAAAAAAAATAAGATAAACTAAAACCAATAAAAAATACGGTGGATTAAATGAAAACAAGCATTGGCATTCAGGCAAAAAAACCAGAGAAGGCATGCATAGATAAAAAATGCCCATATCATAGTAATTTAAGTGTTCGTGGCATGATGTTTACTGGGACAGTTGTAAGCGCAAAGCGCCATAATACGGTTACTGTAGAATGGGCCAGAAGAGCTCAACTTCCTAAATTTGAGCGTTATGAGAAAAGAAAGACAAAGGTAAGTGTCCATAATCCAGAATGCATTGCAGCAAAAGAAGGCGATTTAGTCAGGATAATGAACTGTAAGCCTTTGAGCAAAACAAAAAATTTTGTTGTTATTGAGAATTTTGGCCATGTGTTTGGGTATCAGGATCGTATGGAAGCTTTAGCAGCATCAAAAGTAAAGGAAAAATCAAAGAAAGAAGAGCAGGAAATTTCCGTTCAGCCTATAAAAAAAGTGATAGATGAAGAAAAAGAAGAGCAATAAATAATACACTAAAAACTAAATAACAAACAGCAATAAAAAAGTAATAACATCTAATTAAAAAAATACGATCAAAATTTTACCAAGGGATAAAAAATGCAGCCAATAAAAGCAAACGTTACCAGATGTCTGCCTGTAGAATGTGAAATCCATGCATGCGACAATAGCGGAGCAAAGACTATAAAAATTTTTACTGTAGTTGGCGCCAAAACTGTTAAGAATAGGTATTCATCCTGCGGTGTCGGAGATTTAGTCATGGGCAGCGTTAAGAAAGGCAAGCCAGAGATGAGAAAGCAGGTTGTATTTGCAGTTGTTGTAAGGCAAAAGAAAGAATATAGGCGTACAGACGGCATGCGTATAAAATTCGCAGATAATGCAGTTGTAGTGCTAAAGGATGACAAAGGCAATCCTAAAGGCACAATATTCAAAGGCCCAATAGCCAAAGAAGCTGCAGCAAGATGGCCGGCAGTTGCAAAGGTAGCTAGCATAATTATATGAGGAACTGAAAAATGAAATCGCAATTTTCAAGATCATGGGTTTCAAGCACACAGCCTAGAAAACAGCGTAAGTATAGGTATAACATTATGCTTCACTTAAGGCATAAGCTAGTAAGCGCGCATTTATCAAAAGAGCTTCGCAAACAATATGGCTTAAGGTCGGTAATTGCAAGAGTTGGCGATAAAGTTAAAGTAATGCGCGGGCAGTTTAAAAAAACAGTAGGAAAAATTGAGGAGATAGATGCAAAAAAAGAAAAAGCATATGTTACAGGTGTAGAACTTATAAAAAAAGATGGCTCGAAAGCCAAATATCCTGTGCATGCTTCAAATTTACTGTTGCTGGAACTAAACTTAGATGACAAAAAACGATTAAAAAATAAAGATAATAAAAATAGTAAATCAAACGGAGGTTCGCAAAAAGTCTAATCGTAAGTGTTGTAATATCGAGCGATGCGGGATATTACGATGTTTTGGTTAAGCTTTTGCGAAGCAAAAGGTTATGGTAAAGAATCACATGAAACGTTTGGCTGCGCCAAAATCCTGGGCAGTGCATAGAAAGCTTACTGCCTATATAACCAAGCCAAGGCCAGGAGCTCATTCGTATAAGCTAGGCATGCCTTTGAATGTAGTTATCAAAGAGCTGTTAAAGCTGGCAAATACAAGCAGAGAGGTTAAAGAAATAATTAAGACAGGCGTCTCTATAGACGGCAAGAAGGTAATCGATGAACGCTCTATTATTGGGTTTATGGATGTATTATCATTTATACATTCAAAAGAAGCATATCGTATTTTGCTTAATAATAATGGTTTTATTACACCTGTTAAAATAGAGGCATCTGAATCAAAGATTAAACTGTCAAAAATTATAGGTAAAAACTTGGTAAATGGCAAGACCCAGCTTAACTTAAATGACGGCAGAAACCTCTTAGTTGATAAAGATGGCTACAGGTGCGGTGATATCTTATTAATAGAGATTCCTAATCAAAAAATACTGGAGAAAATTCCGCTTGAAAAAGGCTCAAAAATATATTTGATGGGCGGCAAGCATATTGGCGAGATACATACTGCAGAAACAATTACCGGGGAAAAGATATCTTTGCGTTCGAAAGATGGCTCGGTTTTTGAGACATTAAAAAAATATGCATTTGCAGTTGGCAAAGATAAGGTGGCATTAAGTTCAGTTGAAAAGTTATCTAAATAAAAAAATAGAAATCAAAAACAAATTCAAACAAAGAAAACAAATTCAAAATGATTTAAAATGACAGAACAAACATTGCATCCAATGCGTGAAATAAGGGTAGAGAAAGTTACTTTAAACATAGGTGCAGGTAAAGATCAGAATGTCCTTGAAAAAGGCGTAAAATTATTGAAAAATCTTACTGGCAGAGTTCCTGTTAAGACATTGACCCAAAAAAGAATAGCAGCATGGGGTTTAAGGCCAGGCTTGCCTATCGGCTGTATGGTGACTTTGCGCAAAGGCAAGGCTGTTGATTTGCTTACTCGCACATTAGATGCTAAAGATTATCAGCTGGATAAAGGGCAGTTTGATGATCAGGGAAACCTTTCTTTTGGCGTGCCGGAATATATAGACATCAAAGATGCAAAATATGACCCTGAGATTGGTGTGTTAGGGTTGCAGGTTTCAGTTACGCTTGAAAGGCCGGGCTTTAGGATTAAAAAAAGGCGCTTGCAGCAGAAAAAGATTCCGCCTAAGCATCGTATTACAAAAGAAGAGGCAATTGGGTTTATGAAAGCTAAGTTCAATGTAAAATTCGAGAGTGAACAAGAGGGAGAAAAATGACTTATAGTGATTATAGAAAAGTATTCAAGCAGCTGCGGGTTAAGCCGGCTAAACTTAAGAAATATATTAAGCATAATGCTCCAAAGCCTAGGTTATGCGGCATTTCATTGAGAAAATGCAAACGTTGTGGCAGAGTAGGCGCTCATATAAGAAAATACGGCTTACATTTATGCAGACAATGCTTTAGGGATATTGCGATACAAATCGGCTTTAAGAAATATAATTAGAAACAAAATAAATAAAAGACAGACTAATAAAAATAATCATGCAAAATAAAAATCAGATAAACAACAACTTAGAAAATAAAAATTAAACTTACAACCAATCAGCAAAATAACAGCAAACTAATGGTGAAAAAATGACATTAAACGATCCGCTTGGCGCAGCATTATCAAAGATATCAAATGCTGAACTCATTGGCAACAAGGAATGTTATCTTAAATTTTCCTCTAAATTAATGAAAAATATATTCAATGCAATGAAAGATAACAGCTATATTGGTGAGTATGAAGAAATGCAGGATTCAAGGGGAGCTCTAATAAGGGTCAATCTGCTTGGCAACATAAATAAATGCGGCGTTATAAAGCCAAGATATCCTGTAAAGCTTGCAGATTATGAAAAATTTGAGAAGAGATATCTGCCTGCAAAAGGTTTTGGATACTTATTTGTATCAACAAGCCAGGGCATACTTACACATAACGATGCCAAAAAGAAAAAGTTAGGCGGCAGATTAATCGCATTTGTGTACTAAATATTTAGTTAAATATTTAGTAACTTCATACTAAAAAATATACTGTAAAAATTGTGCTAAAAATGAAACAAAAAACTTTAACTGCGGAAATAGAGCTTCCAAAAGATGTTACTGCCAGTGTAGTTAACAACAATGTAACAGTAAAGGGCAAGAAAGGTGAAGTAGTCAGAAATTTGCCTAGCAAAAAAGTTCAGATTATGCTAGAAGGCAACATAATTAAGATAAAAGCTAAAAACGCATCTAAAAACGAAAAAACCATGGTCGGCAGCTATGAATCTCATATTAAGAATATGGTTAAGGGCTGCACTGAAGGCCATCAATATGAGCTTAAGATTGCCAGCTTGCATTTCCCGATGAATGTCAGTGTTGCTAAAGGCCAATTTATTATCAAGAATTTCCTGGGAGAAAAAATACCAAGGGTTTTTAATTTAATTAACGGAGTAAATGTTAAAATAGAAGGAGATAAGGTTCATGTTGATGGCAACAAGCTTGAAGATGTTTCACAGACAGCAGCATCAATTGAGCAGCTTACAAGAATTAGAAATCGCGATACTAGGATATTCCAAGACGGTATATATATAACAGCAAAAGACGGAAAAAGCATAATGTAATTGCTTAATTAAGTGAATGAAAATGTCAGAAAGTAAAAAATTACTGGAACTGAGAAATAAAATCCGGGCAAAAAGGCCTAATTTTAGGCCTCAAGACAGTACTAAGCGTAAGAAGATAAGAAAACGATGGGTATTTCCAGCAGGCATGCACTCAAAAATGCGCCTTAAAAAGAAAGGCAGAGCAAGAAAAGTTATGCCTGGCTTTAGGTCGCCAAATGATGTTCGCGGTCTTGATAGAAATGGCTTGCAGATAATATCAGTAAATAATTTAGGCAGATTTTTAACACTTGATAAAAACACACACGGTCTTGTAATAAGCAGCTCATTAGGCGATAAGAAACGCCTTGAAATATTGAAGAAAGCTGCAGAGTTAGGTTTTACGGTACTAAACCATAATTATAAAGATGTACAAAAAAGTATCTTGCAGTTAACAGAAAAATATTCAAAGAAGAAGCAGGAAAAACAGGAAACAACAAAAATCAAAGAAGGCAAACTAAAGCAGCGTGAAGAGATTGCCCAGAAAAAAGCTGAAGAAGAAAGGAAGAAAGAAGATGAGTTAGCTTCAAAAGTGCTGACAGAAGAGGAGCGTAAATCGGCAGAAGTGACACAAAAAGAAGAGATTATAACTGAGCAGGAAAAAATATTAACACAGAAAAATACCTGAGATATTTAGCAAAAAAATTAATATTCATACAATTGATAACCTGATTATAGTGTAGCAAATGGACCTAAAAACACAGAAACGATTGGCGTCAGAAATTTTGAAGTGCGGGCTACAGAGAGTAAAATTTGATAGCAATAGTGTAAAAGAGATAAAAGAAGCCATAACCAGGGCAGATATTCGCGGCTTAATCATAGATGGTGCTATAGCTAAGCAGCAAGTAGTAGGAACTTCAAATGCCCATGCTAATCTAATTAGGATACAGAAGAGAAAAGGCAGGCAGCGCAGCCATGGCAGCAGAAAAGGCAGGGCAGGGGCACGTCTTGAAGCAAAATCAAATTGGATAAATAAAATCAGGCGTCAGAGATTATTCCTTAAAACATTACTCTTACATAACTTAATAGAGAAGCCTGTTTTTAATATGTTATATCATAAATCAAAAGGCGGTTTTTTCAGAAGCAGGCGCCATATTCAATTATATTTAGAGGAACACAGCTTAGTTATTAAAAAAGAAAATAAGTAAAAAAATAACAGAAAAATAATCCAGATTATAAAATACACGGAGGAACGAAAAAGTTTAATCGTAAGTGTTGTAATGTCGAACGAAGTGAGACATTACGATGTTTTGGTTAAGCTTTTACGCAGTAAAAGGTTATGGCAGATAAAAATTACACTGTCGTGTACAGAAGAAAACGCTCAGGAAAAACAAATTACAAAAAGCGTTTAAAACTTTTGTTTAGCTTAAAGCCTAGATTAGTTGTAAGAAAATCGCTTAAATCAACTATGGTGCAGCTTGTAGAATATAATGCAGATGGCGATAAGATATTAGCAACTGCATGTTCAAAAGACTTGACAAAACTTGGCTGGAAAGGAAACACAAGTAATTTGTCGAGTGCGTATTTAACAGGTTTATTGCTGGGGCAAAAAGCAAAAAAAGCTAAAGTTACAGAGGCTATCTTAGATATTGGGCTAAATACTCCTGTAAAAGGCTCAAGATTATTTGCTAGCGTTAAAGGCGTTATTGACTCTGGCCTAAAAGTTCCCAGCGGAAATGAGATATTTCCAAGCAAAGATAGGATAGAAGGCAGGCATATTGTTAACTATGCATTGCATCTTCAGAAATCAGACATGCAGAAATATGAGAAGCAATTTTCACTGTATCTTAAGCAAGGTTTAAAGCCAGAAACCCTGGTAAATCATTTTGCTGAGATAAAAAATAAGATTGTACAGCAATAAGGCATTATAAAACTTTAAAAATAAAAAACCTAAAAACATTAAAAAATAACCAAAATCACGGATGATCTAAAATGACAGAAAAGAAAAAACAAAAATCAATAAAAGAACAATCAAAACCAAAGTTAGGTGCACAGCCCGAAACGGCTGGCGAGCCTGTTCAAGAAGAGCAAGTGACAATAGTAGTTAATCAGAAATCAACTACAGATGCTCCTTTAGTGGTTGAGCCAATGGAAGAAGAAGAGGTTGAGAAACTACGTCCATCAAAGCACAGTGTTAACTTGGAATCTTGGAAGCCTAAGACATCTCTTGGATTAAAAGTAAAGTCAAAAGAAATTACATCCATAGACACAATTTTTGATAATGGTTTTAAAATACTGGAAGCTGAGATTTTAGATGCATTATTGCCGAACTTACAGTCTGATTTATTAATGATCGGCCAGTCAAAAGGTAAGTTTGGCGGCGGCAAGCGCAGGATATTTAAACAAGTTCAGAAAAAAACAGCAGAGGGCAATAAGCCAAAATTTTTAACAACTGCCGTAGTTGGCAACTCAGATGGTTATGTTGGCATAGGTAATGGCAAAAGCCGTGAAACTGTGCCGGCAAGAGAAAAGGCATTGCGCAATGCAAGATTAAATGTTATTAAAATCAGGCGTGGCTGCGGTAGCTGGTTATGCGGATGCGGAGAAGCGCATACAATTCCATTCAAAGTAGAAGGCAAATGCGGCAGTGCAATTATGGTATTGTATCCTGCGCCTAAAGGTACTGGCCTAAAAGTTGAAAAAGAATGCGCTAAAATTTTAAAGTTAGCCGGCATAAAAGATATTTGGAGCAAAACACGCGGCCAGACTGGAACAAAGCTAAATTTAATAAGCGCATGCTTCATTGCATTAAGAAAGTTAATGTCAACAAAAATACAAAAACATGTGCAGGAATCTATTGGTATAGTTGAAGGGCAGATAATTGGTTCAGGTTCATTGGCCCAAGAAATGGCTGAAGCAAAGAATGAGTGAAAAAATGAGCGATACAAAAACAGACAGCAAAAAGCCCAGTAATAAATTGCAATCATCTAACTTAAATAAAGTACGAGCACCTGCGGGCAAAGCATCTGGCACAACATCTGCTGCAGCAATAGTAAATAATAATAATAACAACAATAATAATAACAACAACAACAACAATAATAATAATAATAACAACAATAATAATAATCTGACTAAAATCGCAGTAATCCGTGTTAGAGGCAATGTTGGGATAGATTATAGGATAAACTCAACATTAACTATGCTTAATCTTCACAACCAGCATTTTTGCTCAGTAATGATTGCTACCCCAAGTTTGTTAGGCATGGTTAAGAAGGCTAAAGATTATATCACTTGGGGAGAGATAGATGCAGAAACATTTAATTTGCTGAATGAAAAACGTGGAAAAACAAAAGAAGGATCTAAAGATAATAAATTTTACCGATTGAACAGCCCAAGAAAAGGCTTTGAACGCAAGGGTATAAAACGCCCATTCAGTGTTGGCGGAGCTCTTGGCTACAGGGCAGATAAGATAAATGATCTGATCAAAAGGATGGTATAATACAGTCACTCTAAAACTAATGATATAAAAATAATAAAAAATCACTAAAAATTAAAATAAAACACTAAACGATAACAACAACTGATAACATTGACGAGGTCAAAATGCCATACAATAAACGAAAGAAAAACACCAGATTCCGGGGCAGAACTAATCATGGCTTTGGCAGCAAGAAAAAGCACAGAGGTAGTGGACATTCTGGCGGTGTAGGCATGGCAGGCACTGGAAAGAGGTCAGACGGTAAAAAGCCAATGGTATGGAATGACCCTCTTTACTTTGGAAAGCATGGCTTTATCATGCATGGCAAAACGCCAGAAATAAATGCCATCAACATAAAATATTTTGAGGAAAATGCAGACAAGCTTGTTGCAGCAAAGCAGGTTAATCACAAAGATGGTTATTACATAGTAGATCTGAAGAAGCTAGGCTATAACAAGATTCTTGGTTCAGGCAATGTGACAAAAAAGTATAAGATAACTGCCGAATATTCATCTTCAGGCGCATCTGAGAAGATAAAGCAGGCAGGCGGCGAAGTGATTGTTCAGCATAAAGAAGCATCACACAAACAAGCAGAAGTTAAATCTGAGAATTAGTTTTTTTCTATTCCATTTACATCTGATAATTGTTTATATATTCCAATATATCCCCTAGCGATACACATGCGTAAAAAAGATACATATGCAAAAAATAAAGATTTATAAATACTAAACTAACTACTAAGCTAACATTTGATATAAAATTAATATTTTACAAGAGGTACTATTGATGTCCAAGTTTGATGATATATTAACAAATTTGCCAGAAGTCCGCGGCCCGCAGCAGCGCAGGCTTGGCTTTAAGGAAAAGCTGAAATGGACAGGCTTTACATTGTTAATATTTTTTATTCTTGGCCATATTCCTTTATTTGGCCTTGGGCAAAACGCTCTCTCCAAATTTGAATTTCTTTCTCTCCTTTTAGGCGCAAGATTTGGCAGCATTATCTCACTTGGTATAGGGCCTTTAGTTACAGCATCAATTGTATTGCAGCTATTGAATGGATCAGGGATTATGAAAATGGACTTGACAACAAAGGATGGCAAAAAACGTTTTCAAGGTCTGCAAAAATTATTCGCTATATTTTTCATTATATTTGAGGCTATTATTTATGTATTTATGGGTGGCTTAGCACCTGCGCCAGAATTTGTTGGCACAGGCTTGTTCCTGCAGTTGCAGCTTATTCTTGTATTCCAATTATTCTTAGGCGGCATAATGATAATGTTCATGGATGAGATTGTCAGTAAATGGGGCTTTGGCTCAGGAATTAGCTTATTTATCGCAGCAGGTGTTTCAGAAAGTATTTTTATAAGGGCATTTTCTCCCCTTCCAAGCCCAAATAATCCGAGTATCGCCACTGGCGCAATCCCTGCATTCTTCCAGTCTTTATCGGCAGGCGATCCTGTTAACGCAACATTGATGCTCGCATCTGTAGTTGCCACTGTTTTAGTATTTGTATTGGCAGTTTACGCTCAGTCAATGAAAGTTGAAATACCATTATCATTTGGCAGAGTTAGAGGTCATGGTATCAGATGGCCATTAAGTTTTATTTATACTAGCAATATTCCAGTTATATTAGTTGCAGCATTGATTGCAAATATTCAATTATGGGCAAAACTCCTTGATAATTGGGGATATCCTATTTTAGGAAGATTTGTTGGTAATACACCTGAATCTGGATTAGTAGCTTGGCTTTTTTCCCCTGATCTTGTTGGCAAAGCTATTAGGGGAAGTTTGACATTTACAGACCTTGGCCAGGCAACAGTCTATGTATTATTCTTTATCGCAGGCTCGATTATATTTTCTATATTCTGGGTCCAGACAGCAGGCATGGACGCAAGAAGCCAGGCAAAGCAGATGATGGCCTCTGGCCTTCAGATTCCTGGATTCAGAAAAGACCAGCGAGTAATGGAGAGATTACTTGATAGGTACATTTGGCCATTAACTATAATGGGTGCAATTACAGTTGGATTTTTAGCATCACTGGCAGATTTATCTGGCGCATTAAGCAATGGCACGGGTATTTTATTGGCTGTTATGATAATCTATAAATTATATGAAGACATTGCAAGGCAGCACATGACAGACATGAACCCAATGCTAAGGAAATTTATGGGCGGATAATTATGGGCGGATAAAAAAGGTGCAACAATGGTTTTAGATTCATTCTTCAACACAATTTTTGGTCCATTAATTAATTTTAATATCTTGCTAGCTGTTATCTTTATTTCCTTTCTAATATCCCTTATCATGACACTTGTCTACAAATGGATGACTGACCAGCATTTGATGAAATCTCTTAAGGAAGATATGAAAAGCCATCAGAATGAAATTAAAAAACACAAAGATAATCCTCAAAAAATGCTAGAGCTGCAGAAGCTTGCAATGGAAAAAAATATGAAATATATGATGCACAGCATGAAACCAACATTAATTACTTTTATTCCGATAATAATTATCTTTGGTTGGATGAGCAGCACACTAGCTTATATGCCTTTATATCCAACAATGGAATTTTCTGTTACACTTGATTTTCAGCCAGCAGCTACCGGCTCAGTCGAGATGATTGCGCCAAAAGAAATTACAATATTGGATGAGCAGGTAGGTAGCAAATACATTAAAGCAATCCAAAACAACCAGGCAACATTCAAGCTAAAAGGTAATACACCAGGCGAATACGTTCTCGACTTCAAACATGGAGATAAAACATATTCAAAAGACATTATGATTGCCCTTAATCAGCAGTATAAGCCAATAGTTAAGGCAATTAATGACGATGCAATAAAATCAATTAAAGTAAACCATCAGGAGCTAAAGATACTAAATCTATTTGGCTGGAAGCTAGGATGGTTAGGCACATATATATTAACTTCTATCATCTTCAGCATGGGATTAAGAAAGCTTTTGAAGTTGCATTAAATATTTCTGGATTATCTCAAAAGCAGTGGCGACTGCCAATTTTTGACGAACACAATTCTAAAGTAACTGGAGTAAGTTGCGACGGGCAATGCTATTTATTTAAACATTAGATAACAAAACACACAATGCTTTTCCATTATCATAATCACCATCATAGTGTAGAGGAGGAGCAACTCTTTGATGATCTAAGATAGTGTTCGTCGGCAGTCGCCACTGCTTTAGGCATATAAAAATAAATCCACTTTACCCTATTTTATCCTCGACACTTCTCTATCACATACCACAGACTAAAGTCACTCTGTTCCTGAGTTTTTCATTCAGAGAATGAAAAACTATTTAAATAAACCCCAATTTTAAGTATTCATATGACATTTGGCAGATTTAAATCAAGGACATTCAGAAGGTTAAAAGTTAAAACACCGGGAGCTAAGACAGTTCTTCATTATAAGAGAAGAAAGCCTAAAGCAGCTTCATGCTCTGAATGCAGTGCAGTGTTAAAAGCAGTTCCTCGCGGATTGCCTTATCAGATGCGAACATTGCCAAAAACAAAAAAGCGCCCAGAAAGGCCATTTGGCGGCAATCTATGTTCACAGTGCATGAGACGTCTTTTTGTAGCAAAAGCTCGTGTAGTGCAGCAATAATCTATGATCATAAATAAATCTTAAATTACAAATATCAGTGAAATCTCGCAGTTTTGCAAAATCACTTTTAATGATTAAAAGTGATTTTCAAAAGATATTCTGGCAACAGGTATCTAAGGCACAAAATGCCTAAAAACGCAGAGACTGGAGGAAAAAATGTTTGAAGTAGGAAGAGTATGCCTGAAACTAGCAGGCAGAGACGCAGGCAAAAGATGCATCATTGTAGATGTACAGGATTCTAATTTTGTGCTTATAGACGGCGAAACACGCAGAAGAAAGTGCAATGTAAAGCACTTAGAGCCATTGAATACAGTTGTCAAGATCAGAAAAGCTGCTTCTCACGAAAATGTTGCTGAAGAGTTCAACAAGCTTGGATTTGGGCTATGGAAAACAAAGCCAAAGAAAGCTGCTCAGAGGGTGCTGCCTGTCAGGAAGTATGATCCTGGCAAAGCTAAGAAGCAAGGTGCAGAAACAGCATCACAGCCAGCTGCAGAAGCAAAAGAGAAAGCAGAAACACAGGAAAAAGCTCCAAAGCAAAAGCCTGCGAAGAAATCCAAATCAAAAGAAGCTGCTGAGTAAGCAGCTGTCTTCTCTTATTTTTTATCCTCTTAATTAAATTATATTTTTTAGGCTATTTATATTCTGAATCTCAATCAAAGAAACATCTTAAAATAACAAATATAAAAACCAAAAAAATAACTCAGAAACAGAAAGAAATTAAAAATAAAAAAACAAAAACATTTATCTGCTTATGTTGCGCAAGTGCCTTCTAGCTTCTGCCCATTTCCAGTCAAGTTATAACTGGCAGATGTTGCAGAGTCTGTGTAAGCCACGCTTGCTGCATAGCTGTATGCTTGGCTTGCAGTGCATGCTGCAATTGCTCCTGTGTATGTTCTTGAGCTGCCTGCTGCTAATGACTCGCCTGCTGCTAGATCAACGCCATTTACAACCAAATCATTGACTGTTATTGTGTTTCTTAAATTGTTCTTAAGGATGACTGTGTCTGTGCCTGCAGCAGAAACTGCATAGCTTGTGAATGCTACATCCTGTCCTGCCCAGAATGCTGCATTGCTTCTTCCTGAAGCTCCGCCACCAATCCCTGGAATTCCGCCCATTACTCCTACCACAATCAGTGCAATTATGATGACAATTGCCAGAACTATCAGATATTCTGTTGCACCCTGTGCTTTTTTATATATTTTTCCTAACATTATTCCACCTCTTTTAACATATCTTTATTAGTTTATAATCTTTATAACCTAATCTTATTTAATCTCTAATAATTTACTAGTATATAAACATTATTATCAATTTTGCATAAATTAATCGTTAATTATGCTAAAATAGGCCTCCAAACACATTGCCGATTATATACTTAGACACGTAAAATACACATAAACATCCGATGATGAGCATTGGTGCATACCTCAATCCATGTTTTTCCTTGCCTTCTTTGATGACTCCAAGTAACATACTGGCTAGCAATGAGGTTATGACTAACATGGCAATAGATACTTTAGTCAGAAAGTCAGGAGTTATAACAACTTTGCCTGCAAGAAACTCCAATCCAAACCCAACATTGCTTATGTTGGATTTTTCCTGCATTTCACTGACTATAGTCACAAAATGTATCGAGATTGCAAGAAGCAATGGAGTTCCTACCATGATTGTAAACAGGATAAATGCAGTGTAAGTTTTTGTGCTTGTAACTAACTCATTCTTCAGCTCTCTTGTCTGTGAGATATCACTTCCAAGATCCTCTAGCAGTTTTGCAAGATGCGCACCAGATTTCATTGCGCTCGTAAAAAGCTTCAATGCTCTGTCAAGTGTCTCTGAATTAGTTCTCTCGCTTATCCTCAGCAAAGTTGTTTCAAATGATTCTGTTCCTAATGCGCGAGAAGTTGCATAATTAATTTCCTCTGCTAACGGTCCAAATTCCTTGCGTGCAGCTAATTTGATTGATTTGTATGGCGTCATGCCTGCTTTTAAATTTGCAGCGATCAGCTGTAATGCATCAGGCAATGCTTTTTCAATCCTCGCTGTCCTGTCTTCTGCCTTGAAATAAGTAAAAAGATAAACTAGAAATTCAATAAACACAAAGACTATCATCCCTATTACAAAATACAGCCTCTGAAAACCTCCAAAAAACACCCAAGGGATAAGGATGATTTTGATCATAACTAATAAAGCAAGGAGTGTCCCAGAACCAAGCCAATAATCCACATTCCTTTTCTCGCCGCCATAAATCAGCAGCTTAGCTAGATGATTCATATAACTATTAGGAAATAGTCTTGCAAAATTCAAATAAATCTTATCTTTTGTCTTCATTCTTTAAAAGCTCACTGCTGGCCTTCTGGTCTTAACAAACCCAATCAATGCAATCTGTATAAAAAAGCAAAATACAATGAACACAATAAAAGTTCCTTTGCTAACTCCAATGCCTGCAAAGCTTGATAAAATAACAAGCATTGTGCTGCCTATTGTCGGGATTGCAACAGCAAACAGCATATAGATCAGGCTCCACAGGTTCAGTTCTTGCGAATAATTCTTTATCTTACTATGCTGGGTTACAGCTAGCTCAGAAATTATGTTTTGTAATGCTCCCTTTAAGCTTGCTCCTGCTTTCAGAGTATTTACAACCTGCCAGATAGTTCTTCTCATATACTCTGAGCTTGATTCAACAGCTAATCTCTCAAGGGCAGTATTAAGCGCCATCCCTGTCTTTACATTCTTAGCGACTTTCTTGAATTCATCGCTTACAATGCCATACCCTGAAGTTGCGACATTAATTATTGCATTATAGAGAGAAACACCTGCGCTGATCTGCAGCAGTAAGTCTTTCAATGCAAACATTAAATGCCTGTCTATCTGCTCAGCTTTTTTGCCAGCAATTATTTTAGGGTATCTCAGCAATAAAACAAAAAACAGCACAAAAGCTCCAAACCCAATTGCAGCCCCAAGCAATATACTTCTCATAAAATCCAGATGCCTAACTCTAAAAGCCAGCAATGCTATCAGCGATGCAAATATAAAAAAAACACTCAAACATGTCACGATCGCATTCGCAATATACTCAGCTTTATTTAATCTTAAATCAGTCTGCTCAAGATCATATTCTAATCCAGGTGCAATGCTGCCAATTCTATGAGAAATTCCAACTAAATATTTAGTAATATGCTTACTAATGCCTAACGGCACTATCATCAATGGCACATATTGTTGAGGTTGATTCATTTTTCAGTAAATTTAGTAAATTCATTTTTAGAGCAGTGGCAACTGCCGACGAACATTGGTTATGCTTATCAAAAAGTTGCTCCTCCTCTACAAATAGCTAATAAATGTGATATTGAAAAAGTATTGCGTGATGTGTTATTTGACGTGTAATTAGATAGCATCGCCCGTCGCAACATTAGTGGTGTTACTTTTTAATTATGTTCGTCAAGATTGGCAGTTGCCACTGCTTTATCTATTAAAGCCTATTTTCATAAGCTAAGCAATCTATCTGCATTAATCTTCTTCTTTATTGCATTCTCCAATATCTCAGGATTCTTATAATACAGGTGCATCACATGTCCAATCTTATCAATGTCTGTAAGTTTGCTGTCAACCATCCACTGTAAAATTTTTTGTTTATCCTTTAAATCTGTATTTATTTCCTGCGGTGTCATCCCTGTATGCAAATTCAGATCTTCCACAACCCTGATGCTGTCATTTACTTTTTCAAAAACATCATCTCTTGGATGCCATCTCCAGAGATAATTAAGCTCAAGATCAGCTTTCTCGCTTGCCTCACTCAAGATTTCAGCAACTTCCAATGTTCTTCTTATGCCTCTTCTTCTGTCTCTGTATTGTACAAGCACAAGCTGCAAACTCTCAACTTCAGATTTTGGCACAGATATCGGCGGCTCGATCAATCTTCTCTTTACCTGCTCAGCAGTATCTGCATGCATGGTTGCATAAACACTGTGCCCTGTATGCATTGCCTCAAATAATGCTTCTGCTTGTTCTCTCTTTCTTATCTCTCCTACAACAATCCTGTCTGGCCTCATCCTTAAGCTCGCAACAATCAGATTAAGCATAGTGACTTCTCCCTGTCCTTCAGGATTTTGGTTTCTGCTTGTCAGCGGCACCCAGTTCCAATGCAAAGCTTTCGGCAAATTAATCTCCCTGGTATCTTCTATGCTGATGATCCTTTGTTTTGGCGGAATGAAACTGCACAATGTATTGAGCACGGAAGTCTTTCCAGATGCTGTGCCTCCTGCAACTATTATGTTAAGCTCATACTGCATTGCTAACCATATAAAAGCAGCAATCTCTTTTGACATTGTATTATACTGCGGATTAACAAACTGCGCAACTGTCCAAGGAGAACGGGCAAACCTTCTAATCGTTATTGTATTTCCAGCTGTGCTGATTGGGAATAATGTAGATGCAACCCTATCTCCTGTCAACAAATATGCATCCATGATAGGGTTTAAGCTTGTGATCTCCCTTCCTATTTTTCTGCCTATCTGCGCAGAGAAATTATAGATCTCTTCTTCGCTGTCAAGGAATTTGCCTGTCTTGCACCATCCATGCTTCTTATGGTAGATAGAAATTGGCTGTTTTACTCCATTTATGACAACTTCCTCTAATGCATTATCTGCTAATATAATCTCCATCTCTCCCAAACCATACATCTTATGCAGCAATATTCCTGCAAATAGATCAGCTTGCTGCTCAGAGATATTCTTCAAAAGCTCCTTGACTTTTGCTCTTGTTTTTGTGTAAAAGAAATCTTTGACTTTACCTGCCTGTTCGCTATCTGTTATATTCTCTGTATCAACAGGGACTTCCTTTGCAAGCTCTCCTATCATTGCATTAAGCATAGCTTCAGTTGCCACACCTAGTTTAGGCAATATTATGTCGTAAATCGGAATATTCTCCTCTTTAACATCCCATATATTGACTGTTGCTGGCACATTATCAGCAATAACTTTATACGACTCAACTAATTTCTTCTCTTTCCTGTCTATGTCCAAGCTTGCCATAAATCTACTAAATTGCCTCTTTTCTGATTATTATCGTCCTCATTATTCACTGAGCAGCAAATCTGTTCAAATAAACCAGATATCCTATCATAACCAGAGCAAATGTTAATATCCCAAACAATGCAAGGTTAATTATCTTTTGCTTTTTGTTTGCTTCACTAATTATGCTACCTTCACCTTTATTTCTATTGTTGCTATTACCTAATCTCTTCGCATTTAATTCTGCAATATAATTCAGTTTCCTGACTACAGGTGTTCCAATTATAGGGTAATAAAGCTCAACTAATTTTTCTTTATCAAGCACTTTAGCAAACTCTTCTAGCATACTAATAGATAATCCGTATCTTGATGCTAATTGTGAGATATTTATCCGTCCTGCATCCTGCACTTGGGCATACATATCATCTAAAAATGTTTCATGCAGGGAACTCCTGAAAGGCTTTTCAAAATTTACATTTTGAGCCGTCTTATTTGCTTTAGGCAACCTAACTACAGCAAATGCCTTTTTTAATCTACTAAACAATTTAATCTTATTAATCTTCATTTTCCCTCTTTTTTACTATGCTATACGGAAGCAGCTTATTATATAAATCTTTCTTAGGAAAATCTGTTTAAATGGTATCAATCTTAATAACTATTCCTCTGCCAGTACGATCTCAGTTGCCTTATTAACTGCAATTACTCTATTCACTATCGTCAGATTTCCTGCACCTAAATAAACTTTCTCATTAGTTACATTATAAGTTAAAGTTATGCTTGTTATGTTTGCCGTCATAAAGTCAGTTCTTACAAGCAATGTTCCATTTCTATCTTCAAATTGCCCGAAATAAACACTTATGTTAGGGGCATTTGTTGTATTAAAACTCGTATAGAATGGCAGATTTGAAGCAGTAGGAGACAATATTCTTGTATCTGTTCCTAATAAAGCCTCTCCATCCTTGTCAACAATCTTAACTTCTATTATTTTGCCAGAAGCAGAATTTGCAGGCGTATTATTGCCATTCTTATTTACATTATCCTCAGTGACTCTTGCCTGCAAAGAAATCTTAACAAGATTCTCATGATTTGGATTGTATAGATATAATCTAGAGCCATTAAGCCTATAGGTAGCATTATACGGAAAAATACTAAAATTTGAGCTGAAATCTGTAAAAGCTATTTGCACATTGCTGAACGCAGAATAATTATTCACAATAAAATCCCTATAATCCTGCATGAGTTTAATATGGCCTATGTTTGGATTAATCATACCTAAGCTATTGAATGTTATGTTCACAAAATTGGTGTCCCTTCTTATTCTGTTAAGGCTTATCTTAAGCAAATCTGCATATGAATTAGACACAACATCATCTTCTATATAAGCAAGCTTTTCAATATTCTGATAATCAACAATTGTCTTATCAAGCTCTATGCTTCTATCTAAAAATGCTTTAGTGACAAGAAACAAACTGATGAGCAGCAGTATAGTCACAACAGTAAATAAAACGCCTTTTCTGTTGTTCGTAAATTTACAGTTAGTCATCTGTACCAAGCCTCTAACCTTGCGTAATACGTGCTTGAATTTGAATGCACAAAAACTCTTCTTGCAACAACAACCTCATCAACATTTGCACTGTTGCATCCGGTTTTCTGGACAGCACTAACCACAGAATTTCCTGTAGAAAAAACTGTCAAATTTCCGCATACCTGCACTGGCAATGAATTAAGATAGCTCTGCACACTGCTTGTGCTTCCAGAAACAGCATTGCTCAATCCAGAATCTCTTTCCAGCACAGCAAGTGCATCATTAGATAATCTATTTAGGTCGCTTCTGTTGAATCTTGCAATATGCGTCTGAGATAAATATTGGAAGCTAGCGATTATTATTGTAGCAACGATAACTAATGCAAACATAGCATCTAATGTATAGATAAACCCACTTCTGCCTAATCCATGTGCAGATACTCTGTTCCTAGATCTTAATCTATCTTTTGTTAGCATGTAACACCTTCACATTTCTGCCAAACCCTTAAAGTTACATTTATCTTTCTGTTATCATCAAGATAAGCTCTTCTTTGAATCACAACAACATTGCTTGCATTTTGTGGAGCATAACCAAAAGTTGCATTGCTTATTGGCTTTGGCAATGTTAGTGCTATTCTTGTGTTGTCATACTTCTGGGTTCCATTTGCAAATTCAATATTGCCTTCTGTATCTGGGATGTAATATACTCTGCCAGATCCATAATCAAAATAACCTATCTCTGTATTTCCAGACGCATGCTGAACTAATGTCACTAATCCTCCATCTTGTTTTGATATCCTGTATCCTTTGCTGAATCTCATGGTCTCGTTAATCTGTAGGTTTGTTAGGTATGGATCAATCTTTACCACAGTTCCTGTGCTTGTTCCTGCATCATTTGTAGAGATGTTAAATATCTCAATCATCCTTCCGTGCTCTTTCTGAAAATATATCCCTCCGCTGTTTACCCATGATCTTAATGCATCCTGCTGCTGAGATGTTAAGTCATTATCATCCAGATGCGGATCCTCAAAAATCACTGCCTCATAATCATCAATATTAGAAATCAAGCTCTGCCAATCGCTTCCGTAATTTGTAAACAACACATTATTCTCTTCAAGATATGCTCTGATTCCAAAATTAGCTGCATCTCCATCATTTGCATTTCCGTTAGCATATGTATAGGCAATGCTGCTTGTCCCAAGAAAGCCATAGCTTGTAAAATTTTCTCCCAATTGAAATGCAATCTCATAATCATATCTCCTGTCCAACCCCAATATACCTTTGCTCCCATTATAGTACGATTCATAATCAGTATACAAAGTAAGGATCTTATCTGCTGACAAAAATCCTGGTCCATTCTTTGCTAATGCTAGTGCTCCAGTCTTCTTATACGAATCATATTTATTGATGCTGAGTGTCTTTACCAGCCCAAGGCTCTTTATGTTTGTCTTATTGAACGCAGCTGCGCTAAATTTTGTCCAGTTGCTTGGATTACCTTCTGTTTCCATCAAACTGTTCATCATATTTCTCGCGGCAATTGCAGCATCATTCCTCTGCTCAGTCAAAGCCAGCTTTTCCCTGTTATGGTCCCATGCAAACCCAATGCCCAATAGAATAATGATAAACACAGCTGCTGCAAATATCATATCTAAAGAAAATATCTGCGCAGATTTATTATTGCAAAAATTTCTTGACTTGTTAATTTTTTTTAATGCCATTTTATGAGATAATTATTGCCCCATTAACATTGCTCACGTTTACAGGATAATTTAAGTTGCCTAAAATTCCTGAGATATTTCCAGCAATAAGTGCTGCACTATAATGATCATTTGTTCCAGAGCTCTGCCAAGTAACTTCCAGCTTATGTTCGCTTGGATAGATAGAGATGTTATATGCACTATTATCTCTTAATTTATTTGGCAGCATAGTGACCTTTCTCGTCCCAGAGCCTGCCAGAAAAATACCATTGATATCACTTGCTAATTTATCAGCTTCCATCTTTGCATATAGCTTAGTTCTTGTATTATACATCTCTGCTGTCCTTTTATCTGCAACAACAAATATGATCAGAAAAACTATCAGCATGATTGCAAGGATGATTATGAACTCGACAGATATCTGGGATTTTTGAGAGCGCATTTTTGTATAAATATTGTAAAAAAATCTTATTTATTGTTATTCTAAAACACAACTACTATTGCATTAACTATAAGCAGTTATATTAACATTATCGATATACATATCATCTGAACTATGGTCACTGACACAGTCAAAGGTGAATGTCATGTTTGAAGTAAATGTTATATTGTTCTCAAGATTGATAATCTGTGTTCCAGATGATGAGCTGCTGCCGCATTTCTTGAATAGATTGCCGACTGTTTTTGTTCCATTACTGACATGCACTCTTAAGCACTCTGCGCTGTCATCTAATCCAGAAACTTCCCAGTCAAAACTGAATTTAGCATTTGTTGCAAAAGATAAATCAATGTTCTTTGTTGTCATGTTATCTCCAGGGGAATCACAGTCATCTGTTTCTGCTCTGTTATCATCAATCTCCCATCTTCCTCCAGATTCTGTCCAGTTAGAGCCAAGATTGCCTGAATCGCTTCTTGCAAAATTGTCAAAGAACAAAGTTGTCCAGCTGCTTCCCAATGTTGTAAAATTGAATGTCCCATTCTGCTGGCAGTTATTTGCAATATCGCATGCGCTTACATTGAAATAATATGTCGTGCTAGAGTTCAAAGACGATAATGGGAAGTTATGCGCAGTGATATAAGGTGCATTAAATGAATTAGTGTCAAGTGCAGTGGTAGTGCCATAACCTACACTTGAATTTGCGTTTTCATTTGTCAGGAAGCTTATCCTTGCAGTTGTCTGTCCTATAGATAATGCAAAGACATCAGATATCCTTGGCTTTGTTGTATCAACTGTAAAATTAATTATGCTGGAAGTTGTCATAATATTCCCAGAGCTGTCATTGCATCTTGCATAGTAAGTATAAACTCCATCACTTAATCCAGCTAAATCTGCAGTATGCGTTGTTCCTGCACCACTAAAGCTGTTTGCCATGTTAGCATAAGCAACATCACTTATATGATATTTGCATGATGCTGCCTCATTTGTAGTTGCGCTTAAGCTAGTAGAAGTTGAAGTAATATATCCGCTTGGCGCAGTTGCAGTTATGCTTGGCATAGTTGTATCAAGCACTGCTCCCAACTGCATTCCATTCTCAGCAGTATTTTCTATAGTAATCCATTGCTTGCCTTCTTCTGTTGTCACGATTCCAGATACATTGAATGCCAATGCCCTGTAGATAGTTATAGGCTCACCGCCTGCATCCAGATTTATTGAGACAGAATTCCCAGAAAGTGTTATGCTGTTGACATTCTCTGGAACAGTCACAAAAACTTTTGTCTTGCTCCCTTGTCCTTCTTGATATACTTGTTCAGCAGCATTCGCAATGTCTTCAACTAAAGCTCTTGCCTTTATCATCTCAAACTGCGCGCTTACATTAGTTGTTGTCTTCTGCTGCAAAAGAAAGATCGAAAGCA
>JACPBN010000025.1 GCA_016180275.1 Candidatus Woesearchaeota archaeon | reverse complement strand
ACGCATCGTTATCATCCTAATCTTTCGCACAGATTCATCTTTTCGCGCATTGCAGCCACTGCCATAAATTGTATCAGTAGGATAAATAAATACAGCACCAAATCTAATACATGCCATCAAGCGCTTGTATTCTGGATGTTTCTTCAAATCATTGAATGACTTTGCTTCAATTATCCTCATATCCTAGAGAGATAAAACAAGAGTATTTATATTTTTGTCTTGTTGCAATTTTCCAGGCTTTGCACTGGACAGCTTTATTGTTGATTAAAATCATCTTTTAGGCAATGTTGAGCACGAATTTTAGCTGGACTGGACACTGGACATCCTTGGTCAGAATTTATAAAGGACAGAATATTATCTACTATCTGCAAAATTAAAAAATAAAGAAAACGGCAGCAGAAGCCTTACTGCACTGGTCCGAAACAATAATAGAAAAGTTGATTATATATATAAATCTTATGCCGTGGTGGCAGAAGCCGGTTATTGCGCTGGTCCGAAACACCAGTGTCAGAAATGATCTCTGGGTTCAAATCTTGCTAGCTAATAGCTTCTGGGTGAAACTCCCAGCCACGGCGCGCTATTATTCATTCATACTAAAAAAATTAATAAACATGAAAAATAAAAGAAAAATGATCGCATAATCTGATACGACGTCTTAGCCGGACAATATCTATTTAGGTTATCAACTATATAAACATTTTTGTTTGTGCAAAGTCAGGATCGCACAAAACATTTAAATACAAAACAGGGTTTTTCTTGTGCATGGCAAAAATAAAGATAGAAGACCTTCCAAAGCAGTATCAGAATAAAGAAAAAGATAAAAAAAAGATCTATTCTATAGACACTCCTCCTCCGACAGTTTCTGGGCAGATGCATATAGGGCATGCGTTTTCATACACGCAGGGAGATTTTATTGCACGCTACCATAGGATGAAACAGGAAGCAGTTTTCTATCCGTTTGGCACAGATGATAATGGCCTGCCTACTGAAAGACTGGTTGAAAAGGTAAAAAAAGTAAAATCTACAAAGATGCAGCGCAGCGAGTTTGTAGAGCTTTGCTTGAAGTCAATCAATGAATTAAAAGCAGAGTTTGTCAGGCCTTGGAAAGAGCTTGGCATAAGCGCAGATTTTGAAAATTCATACTCTACAATTGATCCTCATTGCATGCTCACAAGCCAGAAAAGTTTTATTGATCTCTACAAAAAAGGCCGTGTTTTCCAGGAAGAATCCCCTATTACCTGGTGTCCATTATGCCAGACGGCAATTGCACAGGCAGAGTTTGAAAATATAGACATGAACTCACATTTTAACGACGTAATTTTTAAAGTACATGGCAAAAATCTAATAATTGCAACTACACGGCCTGAATTAATTCCGGCATGTGTTGCCATAGTTGCCCATCCTAGCGATGAACGTTATACCAAATTGTTTGGCAAATTTGCACGTGTGCCATTATTTGATTATGATGTCCCGATAATAGCAGATGATAAGGCTAATCCAGAGATAGGAACTGGCATAGTAATGGCCTGTACTTTTGGAGACAAGACAGATGTTGAATGGTGGAGAGAATATAATCTGCCATTAAAGATTGTAATAACAAAAGAAGGCAAGATGAATGAGCTTGCCGGCAAATACCAAGGATTGCCCCTAAAAGAAGCAAGAAAAGAAATTCTTAATGACCTAAAAACTGCAGGATTATTGATTGCGCAAAAGCCGATTACTCACGCAGTTAATGTACATGAACGATGTTCAACAGAGCTAGAATTTTTAAAAACAAGACAATGGTACATAAAAGTGCTTGATAAAAAGGAAGAACTAATTGAAGCAGGCAACAAGATCAAATGGTACCCAGAGCACATGAAAGTGCGTTATACTCACTGGGTTGAGAATTTGCAATGGGACTGGTGCATCTCTAGGCAGAGGCATTTTGGTGTTCCATTTCCTGTCTGGTACTGCAAGAAATGCGGAGAGATAAAAGTCGCTGAATTAAAGCAGCTGCCTGTTGATCCTATGAAAGATAAACCTAAAGCTTATGATAAGAATAATAAAGCAAGTGATGCAGTATGTGACTGCGGCAGCAAAGAGTTTTTGCCAGAGACAGATGTTATGGACACATGGGCAACAAGCAGCGTAACTCCGCAGATTGCACTTAACTGGGTAGAAAATAAAGAGGATAAGAGGTATAAGAATATCCGGAGAGTTTTTGAGAGCATGTTCCCGATGTCAGTCAGATTACAAGCTCATGACATAATCAGGACATGGGCATTCTATACAATTGTAAAAGGGATATATCATCACAATCAAATACCTTGGAAAGAAATAATGATTTCTGGCCATGCTCTTGATCCAAAAGGGGAGAAGATGTCCAAAAGCAAAGGAAATGTTGTTGACCCGGTAAAGATAATTGAAAGATACAATGCAGATGCTTTAAGGTTCTGGGCAGCAGGCAGTACATTAGGAGATGATCTGCCTTTCTTAGATAAAGATTTAGTTACTGGGCAGAAAATTATAACTAAACTGTGGAATGCAAGCAAATTTACAGCTATGAATCTGGTTGGCAAAGATGGTGAAGCTGATTATGATGGAACTTCTGCACCAGCCAAAATTACAGTGATTGATTTGTGGCTTCTTGCGCAGTTAAATGAATTAATAAAAAACTGCACAGAAAGTTTTGATAATTACGAATATGCAAAGCCAAAATTGGCAGCTGAGAAATTCTTTTGGCATACCTTTTGCGACAATTACCTTGAGATCGTCAAAGACAGGTTTTTCAATAGACAAAGTTATACTGAAGATGAAGTTTTAAGTGCGCAATACACTCTTTACAATACTATTCTTGCTATATTAAAAATAATTGCGCCAATTATGCCCCACATAACAGAAGAAATTTATCACATTTACTTTGCAGAAGCTGAGAAACAAAAAAGCATCCATGTTTCTGAATGGCCAAAGGAAAACAGGCTCTGGGATGCAAAAGGAGATGCAACTCAAAATAAAGATGCAGTGCAGGCACTTGCAGCCGGCAATTTGGCAATTGAGGTAATCTCTGCAGTAAGAAGGTACAAAACAGAGAACAAGATGGCAATGAATCTGGAGGTTGCTGGTGCTGTAATTAAGTGCAAAAAAGAAGACAAGAAACTTATTGAGTTAGTTCTAAATGACATTAAAAATACAGTTAAGATTAAAGAATTAAATGCTAGCATTGAGAAAATTGCTGATTCTGATTTAAAGACCAATGTTGACGGGTTAGTGATAAATGTCACTAAACAATCTTAAGTAAATTCTCGGAATACATTCCGAAAGTTTTAAATACCCTGCATCAATCTTCAAAGATCTGTATTTCAAAAGGTGGGGATTAGAAGTGAACCTTGGTCATTTAAAGAACCATGTTCAATTAGAAAACTTTACTGGATTATCTTCTCTCTCAATTAAGCAAGATTTTTATGCTAATTGTTTTATTACAAACTTACAATCAATCATGGCAAGAGATGCTCAGTTAGAAATTAAAGATGAGAAAAAGAATACTAAATACGAATATAAGGTTAATAGGAATTTATCTCTTGGCTTTATGAAAAATAGGATAGTAGAAATACTTACTAGCAACAATCCTAAATATATGGAAGAACTAAAACTGTTGTTTAAAATAGAACCTGTGCCTATAAGAAAAAACAGAAAGTTTCCAAGAATTTTTCATAAATGGAGACTAAAATACTATATGAATAGCAAAAAAGCGGTTTAGTTATTTTACTCTTTATTAAGTTGAGAGAATTCTCTTGTTTATACACGTTTATTTTTATAAAAAAATAAGGGGTAGTAGTTGTAAATAACAATAGGATATTAAATAAGTATATTTGTTGTCTTATCTTAAAAATTATGGAATGATTTTAGTAGGAGATGGATGAAACTCATTTATTAACTTAATGACATTGGGCGACTGCCGACGAACACTCGCAAGTATTATAGAAGAGTTGCTCATCCTCTACGCAAAGTAAAACAAATTCGATACTGAGTAAATTATTTTTTTAGCTTATAGCTGTGTTAATAGCTAGCATTGCCCGTCGCAACATTAGCAGGGTTACTTTTATTTGTGTTCGTCATAATTTGGCAGCCACCACCGCTTTTGATGTTGCTAAACAAATACGTATTATTGCACTAGGTTAAGAATCATTAGGATCGAAAAGGATAACAATTAGGTTTAGTCCAGTTCCGCTAATCTAGTCTGCTTCTCATCATGCTCAAAATGTTCCTTATTAGCTGTACCTAGATTATCAAGCTTCTTTTTCTTCATTACCCTTTTACATTTCCCAAAGGTTTGAGCGCAACTACCGGCTTTGTAATCCCAGCCTTTGCCATTGCATCAACTACGTGGTCAACATTCTTGTAAGCATCTCCTGCTTCTTCTGCTAATCCTGGCATTGAGACTGCTTTGACGTAAATTCCTTTTTTTTCCATGTCGCTCTGTAATTTCTCTCCTCGCCAGGTTCTTTTTGCCTGCGCTCTTGACATTGTTCTGCCTGCACCATGGCAAGTACTTCCAAACGTCTCATCATCACTCTTATCCTGGCCGACTAATAAATAACTGCCTGTTTCCATTGAGCCGCCAATTATAACAGGCTGCCCTGTTTCTTTAAAGCGTGAGCCAAGCTCTTTTCTTCCTGGGCCAAATGCTCTTGTTGCACCTTTTCTATGGACAAGCAAAGTTTTTTTCTTGCCATCAATTTTATACTCTTCCAATTTTGCAATATTATGGCAGACATCATAGACTAATTCCATGCCTAAGTTTTCAGCGCTTTGCTTAAACACTTGAGAAAATCCCTCTCTGATCTTATGCATTATTACTTGCCTGTTTGTAAAAGCAAGATTTGCTGCGCAGACCATTGCCTTAAAGTAATCCTGGCCCTCTTTGCTTTGGAAAGGCGCGCATGCTAACTCTCTATCAGGTACATGGATGCTGTATTTGCGCATCACTGATTCAAACAGCTCAAGATAATCTGTTCCGACCTGATGGCCAAAACCGCGGCTGCCGCAATGCACCATAACTAAAATCTGGTCTTTCTGTGTGATGCCTAGTTTCTTTGCAATCTCTGTGTCAAAAATATTTTCATCATGCGCAACCTGGATTTCTAGATAATGATTGCCTGAGCCTAAAGTGCCTAGCTGTGAAAATCCGCGGGACATTGCTCTCTCGCTGATTTTTGAAGAATCTCCGCCAGAAATACATCCTGATTCCTCAATTCTTTCTTTGTCTTGTTTCCATCCCATGTTATTTTCAATGCACCAATTAACTCCGTTTTCCATTACTTCATTTAGTTGTGGCTTGGTTAGATGCAAAGTTGATTTGCCGCCAACACCTGCAGGAACTAATTTGTACAACGTATCAACTAATTCTTTTATCTTTGGCTGAACGTCTTTTAATGTGAGATTTGTGTTGATGAGGCGCATTCCGCAATTGCTTACTACAATATTATTTGCAATAAAGTTATGGGTTTTTGGGAGATTAAAGTCATAAACAAAATCATCAAAATCTATACTCGCTTTTTTTGTCAGTGTATCATAATAGAATTTTTCTTTATCTTCATCATAAACTTTGACGAATTCTCCTAATCTAATCTTCTCTAGTTTTTTCATGCCTATTTTTGTTAAAAATGGATGATCTCCAGTTGCAATTATTTTATTTCCTGTTTCTGTTTCCACTCTAAATGCAGATGATTTTCTAAATTTCATAAAAGCTGCAGGTTTTGTAAACGTAATCTTATTTTTAGTGAGAGTAGCAACTGCTTCGTTCTCCTCTTCAAATTTTTTAATAGCCTTCACGCCATTTTGGGTTAAAATTTTAGATTTGCCTGAAATGCAGTTTATATCATATCCAATTCCCCCTGGAGAAATTATTCCTGTCTCAGGATCAAATGCTGCAACTCCTCCGATTGGAAACCCATATCCAGAATGCCCGTCTGCCATGCAGTAAGCATATTTCTGTATTCCTGGCAGGCAAGCTACATTTGTCAGCTGATTAAACACAGCATCATCCATCTGGTTAAGAAGCTCTTCTGTTGCAAATATCCTTGCAGGCACTTTCATGCCGGCTTTATAGCTAACAGGAAGCTCCCATACTGTGTCGTTTATTTTAGTGATTTCTTTTGGTGGCATAATAAATAGAAAATATCGGTTATTGTATTAAAATGTTTGGGGTTTTATTTCATTATAGTTTACATATGCTAATTCTTATTAAACATCCAGCACAACCCTTGCAACCCAGCTCTTTTTTACTTTTTTACTATTCTTCTCTTTTATTTCTTCTTCCTTAACAGAGAAATTATGGTAAGTAATCGCTTTGACATCATTGCCAAGCTTATGCTTAGATTGGTCTATCTCTTCGCCAAAGAGGATTGCATTTAATTTATAGGTTTTATCTTTCAGCCCAGGATTCTTCACTTCAATCTTTACTTTTGCTGAAAGAAAGTTGGCTGTATCTTTGATAAACAGCACTTCATCCAAAAAATCATACAACAGCTTGTCAACGGTTGCTGCGCTTAAGTTTATGTTTTTTCTAGTTTTTGGTTTGACTGTTTCTAATTTAACCATTGCAGATGTAAGGGCAAGTGCTGCGTTTTCAAATAATTCTGGCAGATTCTTGCCGGTAATATCATACGCGTAATCTGCTGAAGTGATGCCTTCTATGAGCTTGTAATTTATTTTCTTAGAAGCCTTAGAAATAGGTATTTGATTTTCCATAAGCTTGCCTAAATTTACAGCATATTTAAATCTTTTCAGAATTTTTGCAAAAAAACGATATTTTTAGCCTAAGAACAGATTTTCCTGCTCAAGATCTTCCATAGAAGTAACTCTTCTTGAGCAATATCTCTTGCCTCTCCACCAGTAAAAGCATTTCTCGCCATACTTATCCCATCTTATGCAGTCACGGCAGCATAAGTTGATATCATCGTTTGGTTGTTTTTGTTCGGCTATATCTGGTAAAAGTTCAGGTTGAGGTTTAACTTCAGACTGAGATTTATTTTGGTTATCTTCTTTGTTTCCATTATCTAATTCATTCTTACTGCTTTCATTATCTTGCCTGTTCTCATTATTTTGCATATTAGGTTCTTCTACCATAATAAAGTAGATATTAGATAGGAAATATTTAAAATTAATGCATTTTATTGTTTCAGAGAAAATTAAATCCCTGCATAGTATTTACGAAGCAGCTGCCTCCACGCAGTTGGCACTGACAATGATTATATTATGAGTTGCTCCTCCCAAATTTTACGAAAATTTGATAAAAGTGTGCGGCATAAAGCCGCACTAGACGATATGTGATAATAGAAAAGTTTTGCGTGTTGTGTTAGAAAATAGTCATATTGATAGTCTTGCCCGTCGCAACTTAAATTGTGTTTCTGGATTTGTGCCAACTAAATTGGCTGTGGAGGCAGCTGCACTGAATATACAAATTTTAGTTAAATTTATATACAAACAGCCAACCTTTAATGCTATGCTTGACGACGTAAAGCACAACTGCGGAATTGCTGCTGTCTTTGTACGCGGCAGCCTGAAGAAATACGAGCCATACTACCCTAAATTCGGGAACGGCAACGGCGCAGATAAGCATGATGCTATGCTTCTTATGTACAAGCTTCTTTTAAACCTCCAGAATCGCGGGCAGCTAAGCGCAGGAATAACTTCATTCTGCCAGGATAGAGATCAGCTTCTAAAAACATACAGGGAATTAGGGCAAGTCAATGAAGTGTTCAAGATATCTTCTTCGGAAAAAAGAAAGAGTGTAATCCATAAATACTCAGGAGAGAAGATGATAGGCCATGTTAGATATGCAACATGCGGCAAAGATGATAGGAATTATGCCCAGCCTTTCGAGAGAGTGCATGGAAGAACCTGGAAATGGTTTGCATTCGGCTTTAACGGCAACATTGCAAATTACTCAGAGCTTAAAGAAAAGCTTATAGAAAAAAAGGATTATCATATTACGAGAGATACGGATACTGAAATAATAATGCATTATCTTGCACGAGAGCTAAGGGGCGATGAAAAGCCTGACTTAGTCAAAGTCTTCAGCAATTTGAGCAATATCCTTGACGGTGCCTGGAGCCTTGTTTTCATCAATGGAGATGGTGACATAGTGATTGCAAGAGATAAGCTTGGCATCAGGCCTGTGTGCTATTCTATCTCAAACGAGCTTGTAGTAGCAGCTTCTGAGAGCAGCGCATTGGTCAACTGCGGTATAACAGAGTTTAAGCATCTGCAGCCTGGAGAAATGCTGATAATAAGCGGTGATAAGGTTGAAATAAAGAAATTTGCCTCTTCACCTACAACTGCACGCTGCATGTTTGAATGGGTATATTTTGCAAACGTCGCTACAACAATAGATGACAGAAGCGTTTATCTTGTGAGAAAAAGATTAGGTGAGGAGCTTGCACTGCTCGAAACAGAGAAAATTGGAAATGATGAGAAAGACAAAAAAGACTGGATAGTTGTTCCTGTGCCAGACACTGCAAGAGCTGCAGCTGACTCATTTGCATATAAGCTTGGATTGATGTCTATGGAAGGATTGATAAGAAACAGGTATGTTGGCAGGACATTTATCGAGGGCGAAAGTCGCGAGGATAAAGTCAGGAACAAATACACTGCGCTGCCAGAGGTCATGGCTGGCAAAAAAGTCTTGCTTGTAGATGACAGCATTGTGCGCGGCAC
>JACPBN010000024.1 GCA_016180275.1 Candidatus Woesearchaeota archaeon | reverse complement strand
TACCATTTGCCGTCAATGACCCAAGTAGGAGTCTTTTTTATTCCAGGAAGCTCTGTATGATCCTTGTAATTCAGATACTTGAATGATTTGCCGAACATTCCAGCTTGCTCCTGAGTATATTTGCACCAGCTCAATGCTCCGTACATGACTGCGCCTTTTTCGTTTAAACATCTTGCAAAATTATCCCATGGTCCTGGAGTCACTGCCCTTACTATTGCGTATGCGCTTATTAAAAGAATTATGATGACTAATATAGAGCCTGCAATGATAAGAGTTTTCTTCTTCTTTTGTTTCTGAGAATGCTTATGGTCTGCTAAAGTTCTTTCCCGCTCTAAATGCTCTTGCCTCTGTTTTTCTGCCTCTTCACGCTGCTTTTCTTTCCTGAGCCTTTCGATGTCTTTCTTGCTGAACTCTTTTAATTCTTCCATGTGGTGTCATCTCCTGCACTATAATCAATATAGTTGTTTAATCTCTGGCTGCAATATAACACCCCTCATCCAAATCATCAATAAAAAAATAAACCTAACATCCTTAATCTAACCTCTTTATAATGCGTTTGCTGCATTTAAGCTGCCTGCTGCATCATTGTCTGCCAATGCTGGAGCTCCAACACCGCAGCCACCACCACCGCCTGAGACTCTTGGTGGAGGCACATTGCCGTATGTTGAATATCCAGAGCCGCGGCTTTCTGCGCATCCAACAACGATAAGTGCTGCTACAACCATCAACATTATTGCCAAGATCAATGTCTTTTTCATTTTAGGTTCCCCCATGTTATAGTTTTTTTATTGTTTTTATCTATTTCTTTAATTATGTTTCTGATTTTTTAACATCCGCCTACCATCTGAGGCAAGTTCTCTAAGCTCTTTGGCACAGATGAAGGTGCGCCAGATGCTGAAGCAGTGTTCTGCGAAGCGCTACTGAATATAGCAAACATGTTGATTACGAATATTGCGATCAGCGCAATTATCAGAACAAGCATTATCGTGTCTGAATCAAATCGTTTCTTTTTTGTAGTCATTTTTCTCACAATCTAGTAGAATTTAAAAAACAAAAAAATACTTAACATCCGCCTACCATACCTGGCAAGTTCTCTAACACTTTAGTGTCGCCGCCAGATATCTTCAATGCAAGATCAAGCATGTTTTTTGGGAAGAATAATGTTTTCCATTTCATGACTTCCTTTAAGATTTCTGCATCGCTGTACTCTGTATTTAATAATAACCACTCAGTTAAGCCAAGCAATGCTGGATTATGCTGGCATCCGCATCTTGATCTGCCGTCTTTTGATGCGCCTATAGGTCCAACTCCACAACAAAATTCACAACTTACTCCGCGAGGCTCAGATGCTAAATTCAAATATCGCTGCCATTTCTCAGGATCCTGCTTAATTTGCGCATCTGTCTGCCTGTATAATGTGCTTGACATAAACCCTAATGATTTTACTGGGTCATCAAAGCTGACTCCCATTGCCTCTCCATATTCAGGGGTTCCTGTTGGTATTAGCATTTGTATTGCATCATCTGCAGTCTTGATATCATTTACCGGAAATACTGCAGCAATCGCCTGTGCAGTTGATTGGATAGTATTGACATCAACATTCTTTAAATCTTTTCCACTGCTTCCTGAAAATGAAAAGAAGCTTCCTGAGCTTGTCCTTGTAGTGCTTCCGGTCATTCCTGTTATCGTGTATAGCTGGAACTGGTTAAATAAGACTAAAGCTGCAACTATAACTAAAGCAAATATAATAAAATTATCGTGTTTTGATCTTTTCCTCTCGCTCATTTTATTCCCTCCAATTACCTCATTTAGCTGATTTGTAACATTGATTATTTAAAATTTGCTATGTGTTTAAGCATTTGCTATTGTTTTTTATATTAATTGTTATGTTTTTTGGTTTTTATCTTTGTCTCTTTTTTATTTTCTCTAATCTCTTATTTATGCTTCTTCTTCCCAAAATACAGCCTGTATCCCCAGTACCCAAAGCCTAGCAACACTGCAATGCCAAGTATATTTCCAATTGCTTTTGATACTCCAATCTCAATCAAAAACCTGTGAGTTGAGTAAAAAAAATCTTTTGTGCGCAATGGATCTATCACGTTGAATATCGCGGTGTCATTATAGATCAGGTAGACTGCACCCAAAAACACAAACATCAGGCCAGCGATCAATTTTGTTGTGTGGAATCTTAATCCTGCAAACTCAAACTCCTTGCCTGCTATCCATGGCTTGGTTGCAAGATTATATCTGTCGTAAAGATATGCCATGATGAACAAAGGAAGCATCAATCCTAGCGAATACATGAATAACAATAACCCTGCGCTTAATATGCTACTTCCGGCTGCCAAAAACAATATGCTTGCTAATATTGGGCCGATACATGGAGTAAAGCCGATCGCAAATAAGATGCCGAAGATAAATACGCTTAATGCGCTTTTGTTATCCAGGTTTTTTGCGGCATTTATCTTTACTATGCTGAATCCTTTGTTGAAAATCATCATCAGGCCAAAAATCAGCATGAAAATTCCTGAGATTGTGCTTAGTATCCCTTTATTATTGACCAAAAACTTGCCTATCAAAGATGCGCTGAAGCCAAGCAAGATAAACACCAATGTGCTGCCTGAAAAAAATGCAAATGTCATCTTAGTTATGTTTTTCTGCTCCCCAAAAGTATAGGCAAAAAACGCAGGCATTATAGGCAGGATGCATGGTGAGAGTAGGCTTAACACACCTCCTAAAAATGCAATAAAAAATGAAAGCGAAAGAGCCTGCTGGCTTGTATAATCTATGAGCTTTTGCAAGCTAGTCGGAATCTGCAGTGCAGAAACATTTGAGATTAGTAATAGTGCAAGAGCTATCAATATTATAATTAAAAATCCTGTTCTAGCTCTTAAGACATTAAACTTCATGATTAATCCTCTAACATTTACAAACTTTGTAACATAAAATGCTGCTAGTATATAAACCTTTTGTTTTGTGTAAAGTTTTACAAAAATAGTAAAGTATATAAACAAGGAGTGCTTTATACCTCTAAATTTGATTGTTTTTATACTAAAAAAGAGTGAGATCTAAAATAGGTATGCGATTACTTTTATTGCATATCTTATAAGGTGAAACCATGAAAGAAGTAAAAGTATTGACAAATGATTATGAGACAATATTAAGCCCATTAGAGAATGATGTGCTGAATATTCTTTGGCCAGATAAAAGCCTGCGTGTAAGGGAGATTTATGAGAAATTAAAAGGCAAAAGAAAGGTAGCATTGACTTCTGTTGCTGTTATCCTTGACAGATTGCATGAACGAAGCATTGTCGAGAGAAAGATTGAAACAGCAAGAGGTGGATTGAGATACCTATATACGCCAAAGCAGACAAAGCAGGAATTTGATGCGCAGATAATCGATACTGCTGTCAATAAGCTGATCAACCAGTTTGGGAATACTGCAGTGAGCTATTTTAATGAAAGGTTCAGCAAGAGAAAGCAGCCATAGTCATTATCTTATCATAAGCATTTTTATCTGTTTTTTAAAGCAATGTTTATATATGGACTATACATTATATAACATTCGAGGGTAGAATCATGGGAGCATGCACAAGCTGTATGGCAACATTTATTGAAAATCCGAAAAATCTTACTATAATTATAAGTTCATTTCTTATTGCTTTGGTTTTGTTTATTGTGCTTGTCAGAAAGGCATTGTCTACAAAACAAAAGCTTGCTGTTATCTATGCGCACATATTCTTTTTAGTTTTTCCTGTAATCTATTATTTCTTTTTCCGAGGATGCCAGTCATTCTTTAGCCAGTGCGAAAAGACAAAGGCAGTCTTTATCATGCTGCTGCTTACTGCGCTATTAGCTTCAGTTCTTGTATCAGTGATTGCTCCGTTCCTGTTTTTAAATCGATATACCAGAAAGTCAAGTGTTGCAACATTGGAGAATGCAGGAGCAATTGTTAATTTTGTCAGAAAATATTCGAATAAGCTTGCTATTAAGACCCCTAAAATTTATGTCCTTGATTCACAGAAGCCAGAGGCATTTTCATTTAATCTGTTTAAGGGCAAAATATTTATCTCGCTTGGCATGATTGAGCTTCTTAGCAAGAAAGAGCTTCATGCAGTGTTGCTGCACGAACTAGGACATATTAAAAATAATTCCTCTGTATTAAAATTCTCATTTATGCTATTTAAGCGACTTAGTCCGTTGGCAATGTTTGGCAGCACTAGGATAGCTAATCAATTAGATGAACACGAATGCAATGCAGATTCTGTTGTTCTGGAGTATCAGAAAAAGGCAAAGCATCTTGTCAATGCTAAGATGAAAGTGGAAGAGTTTGGGAAATTTAATTAGATCTTTTACTTGTTCTTGTGATAGTAATACATGAAGCAGTGGTTATGTGACATTAGGGAATTTGCTTAAAAAACCACAAAGCTTATATACTATAGCTGCTATAAGGGCTATAGAATGACCACTACAACTACAATCCAGCTAAGCACTGAAACAAAGCGAATGTTAGGCACATTTGGCACAAAGGAAGATACTTATGACAATATAATCAGAAGAATTTATGAACTGGCTGTAAAAACGCAGTTAAGGGAATTCTTGTTATCATCTCATAACACTATCCCTATAGACGAAGCGATAAGAAGAGCTAAAGCTAAATGGCAAAAGTAGAAATTGTTGATTCTCTCTCTGAAGAAATCGATAAAAAATTCAAGCAAGAAAGCGTAGAGGTTTTGCAATATTTAAAATCACTTGAAACTTCTCCATCTAAAGGAAAACTCCTTGGCACTATAGGCGGCATAGTGATCAAAGAGCTAAAATACAAAAACTTCAGATTCTATTTTATCACAGATGGATATAAGCTTAAATGCCTTGATAAAAAAGAGCTTACAGACCTACTATTAAAATTTGTGAGAATGTCTGACAAAAATCATCAGCAAAAAACAATTGATGAGATAAAACATATCTTGATTACAATTGGCGCGGATGGTTTTGGATGAAAAATATTTCTATTCCTCAACGATAACCTTGCCTGAAAACATACCCATGCTGCAGGTTATTGGGCCTTCTCCAACTTTATCTGGCAGTGCCTCAAGAACAACTTCTCCGTTCTCAGGCAGTTCTTTATAGACTTTTATGCTTGGCATTACCAAAGTCCTGCCGCAGCCAAAATTGTCTATACTCTTGATGTTAAATTTTGCAGGAAGGCCTTTCTTTAATTTAATGACGCTTGGCTCATACCTGTCACTGTATATGTTCATGTCAATCTGCTGGATGCCGTCTTTTATTATAGCTGCAACAGGCGCTGAATTCTTCTCATCAGCTAATTTTTGCAAGTAAGGATTGCCTATCTTAGGTTTTTGTTGTGCAGCATTACTTGAGCACGAGCTAAGCATTAATATGGCTGATATTATCAAAAATGTTAGTATTGATAATCTACTTATTCTGTTATTTTTATCTGTTTTCATGATTTTAACCTCAAATCAAAAACCCGCTTCTAGGGCCATAAGCTATCACCCAAAATAAGATCAATGCAATTGCAACAGTGCAAATCACAAATGGCAGCTTATGCCTCTCAATTCTCTCAATATTATCTGGATGAGATTCTGCTTCAATGCTGTATTTTCTTGTCTCTGTATAGACTAAATACACAAACCCAACAATTAATGCTGCATATATTACAAATAAAAATGGATTAAACACTGTAAGATTTTCATATCGCATCATTGTTCCGAGCATTGAACCCATCTGTCCTCCCATGACGCCTGCCATGAATCCTTCCATGACTGCCATTATGCCAGATAATCTACCAGCAACAACTCCTACTAAGATGCCAACTAGCATCCCAGAAACTGTGCCTGTGAACATCCCATTTGTTAATGAGATATGATATCCAACCATCAATCCAGAGATCATTCCAACAGTCATGCCTACCATCATCCCTATCATGCAGGACATGGATTTGTAGTAATCATAGATGTAGTGCATCAGGCCTGCGCTTAAGATGGCAGTTAAGATCAGATAGATTGCATACTGTGAGTTTTTAATCATGTAATTAGTTGATAGCAATCTGTAATTGGAAGGAAGAAAGTAATATATTGCTGAAATTAAAATAAACGCTGCAAGAGTATAGCTGCTGGTGATCAGCATATGCCTTTCTTCTGAAAATTTCTGTTTTTTCATTTATGCTCGCCTCTGTTACTTACTACTCTTTCTCTTTCATATTTATGAAAAAAACTGCTGCAAACTTAAAGCTTTACAAGAAATGTAACACTAATATATAAATGTTTGCAAAAAAGAAAATATATGTTGGGCCATGGTCTTATTCATTAAAAACAAAATAAGATAAATTTAAGTCAGCCTAAATGCAATTGTGCCATTTGCCCACAAGATCAGCAATACCCCAAGTGCAAGCATAACCAAGCCCATAAACAATCTCATCCATTTTTTTTGTGTATTTTTCCACTTCTTGACTTTTTCTGGGTTAATTCCGAAATATACTATTGCAAGTATGACTATCAATGGAAGCACAAATATGAAGTTATATACAACCAGCAGCCAGAATATTTTCCAAGATAACCCTATTTTTGCAAGTAGAGTAGTTATTGCCAGATAAGGGCCTCCTGTGCATGGAAGCTCAACTGCAGCAACAAATGCGCCGAGTATTATTGCGCCTGGAAAAGTTACATGATCCATCCATTTCTTTATCTGCTCAGCTCTTTTTGGAGGAATCTGCAATGAAATGCCCTGACCATACCACCAAAAATCCTTGATCTCAATCAAGCCAAGAATGATTACTATGCCGCCGACAATCCAGCTTAATGGCTGTGCAATATTCAGCTTTTGTATGAAGAAAAGTAATCCAAAGCCAGCAGCTAGATATGTTACGAAAACAGCTGTTATATATATTAAGCCAACCATCAGCATCTTATGCCTGTTTTTGTGCATAGCCAATAATGTTGTAACTAATAATACAAGAACGCCTATTGCGCAAGGGTTTATGCTGTCAATTAATGCAGTAGTAAATACAACTGTCCATGTTGGCAATAATATTTCAGTTACCATTTTCTTAACCTCTTGTTATCTATGTATTATTCTTGTTGTTCTGTTATTATTCTCTTATTTTTATTACCCTTTGGGTTTAATACCACGTTGCTTGCAACGATTTGATTATTTATATTAGAGATACCCCGTAGCTTGCTGCGGTTGGGAGCTTCATTGTCATCTTTATTAATTCTTCTTATTTTTTACTGGTGCAGAACATCCGCTTTTGGCAGCTAAATCTTCAAATGTCATTACACCTTCTTCATTTATTCCATCACTGAATTCCCAATGAGGGTATAATTTGACATTTTTTTGTCTGCATAATTCTGGATTCCCTATCATCCCATTGCAATAAATAGGCAATTTATTATTTTCATCTTTTATACACCGAGGATCACATTCAACATAATTAATCAGCTTAAATGAGCTGCCAAACATCTTTTTCTGGTTTGCGCAATGAGGACACCAAAATACACCGTACATTGTAACGCCTTTTTCAGTAATACATTTGGCAAAATTATCCACTTCAGGATTAGAAGGTTGATCACAGCTGGCAAAAACAAAACTAACAAAAATTGATAACACAAAAAGCATAATATAAGTAATTACTCCTACTTTTTTCATATGTTTACCCTCTTTTCATTATCTTGCACTAATTATTTTGCTTTTTGCGGCGCAATGCAGCCTGTCTTTGCAGCCAATGTCTCAAACTGCTGCACACCTACTAATCTGCTGCCATCTGCAAACTCAAAGTCTGGGTATTTCTCTACTTTCTTTTCAATACATAACTCAGGATTTCCTACATTGCCACCGCAGTATGCTGGCAATTTTCCAGAGTCATCCTTTGTGCAGCGTGGATCACATTCAATATAGTTAATATATTGCTTTGAAGTTCCCAGCATCTTGTTCTGCTTTGCGCAGTTGGAGCACCAGAACGCGCCATAGTATTTAACGCCCTTTTCTGTCAGGCATTTTGCAAATGTGTCAACTTCTTCTACTTTGTATGGATATGAGCTGCATGCAACCAAGAAAATAAGCGCTAATGCTAGAACAGTAACATACAATTTTTTGTTAAATAATATATTGCTTATCATTCTTATCATGTTATCACCTTTACTTATTTTTAATATTCTTAGTTTTTAAGATACTTTAAATTAATTGCGCTGATTATGAAAATGATTGTATGTGAAACTTTGCTTGCATCGCAGTAATAGCATGGCACTCCTAAAATTCCATATTCAACATAAGTTACAAATATTGCAAATATCAATCCTAGCAGGTTTGCTGCAAACATAACTTTCAGAAGAGATGCCTTGTTCTTGATCCCAAATTCTGTCTCTTTTCTTAGAATCATTGCAACAACTAAATTAAATATGAATCCCAGTAATCCAACTATTGCAACAGGGAATGGAAAATTGATGTCGATTCCAAATAATGTGAGCAGGCCGCCTAACTCAGAGTAAGTGCTTTTGTTGACAATATCACAGCCGCCGCCTAAAGCCTGGCAGAATGCATCCTTGCCTTCCTTGTAATGCTGGTATGTAAGGTAAAGCGAAAGAATTATGCCGATTATCGAGAAAATGATTATGAGCTTGAGGTTTTTTCTAAACCTGTCTGGCAATATTTGCTTGATATCTTTTGCGTCTGCATTTTCTCTTCTCTTAATATTTTTCACACCTTTTCTCATAATACTGCCTCTTTTTGTCTTAAATTAGTATCTTTATGGCTTGTATCATATGTGGTTTATTGTTTTTATATATTCTTTTCTATATTAATAACTTTCTGATTTTAATACGCTAAAAACTTCATCTCA
>JACPBN010000023.1 GCA_016180275.1 Candidatus Woesearchaeota archaeon | reverse complement strand
TGCATTCTCTAAATCAAAAGAAATGCATGATATTGTATTAAAAATATTCCTATATGAATATAACAATAAACTCAAATCAGTCAAACACTAACACTACCTGATTCTCCATCTCTTCACTATACTTGCCTAATGCAGCCAATCCATTTAATTTTGCTCTTTTGTAAAATTCTTTTTGCGCATTTGCTGCATTTTCTTTCTTGCCTTGCCATGTTTTTAATGCAGGCTCTTGTAATGCTCTTGCATAGGAAAAACTAAGGTTCCAAGGTAAATTGCCTAACTTGTGCATCTCATTTAGATTTTGTGTAGCTTCCCGGGGAGTCTGACCGCCAGATAGAAAGTTAATGGTTGGCAGATCTGCAGGAACTGTCTTCTTCAGAACTTCAACAGTGCGTCTTGCAACCTCTTTTACTTCTGCCCTGTTTGGGTTTTCTTTTCCAGAAATTACCATGCTAGGCTTTAATATTGTAAACTCTGGTTTTACATTGTGTTTTTTTAGAGCAGCAAACACTGCATGCAGGACTTTTTCAGTTACAATCTGGCAGCGCTCTATTGTGTGGTCTCCATCTAACAATACTTCTGGTTCGACAATTGGCACAATGCCATGATGTTGGCAAGTTAAAGCATATTTAGCTAATGTTTCCGCATTCTCATGAATAAGGCCATCGCTAGGCAGAGTGTCTGTTATATTATAAGTAGCTCTCCATTTTGCAAATCTTGCACCATGTTTCTTGTATTCTTCCAACCGTTCTCCTAAACCATCTAATCCCTGAGTGACTTTTTCTATTTCAGAATTATGGTATAGCACTAAACCTTTATCTACTTTAATTCCAGGAACAATGCCCTGCTTTTTTAGAAATTCAGGAAATGAAGTACCATCACTTGCTTTTTGATATAATGTTTCTTCATACAAAATTATGCCAGCGACAAACTGACCAATATTTGGAGTTGCAAAAAGCATTTCCCTATATTGTCTTCTTGTCTCTTCTGTGCAAGGAATTTTTACACCATCAAATCTTTTTTGACAAGTGCCAGAGCTTTCATCTGCAGCCAGAATGCCTTTGCCAGGGACAGCAATAGCTTTAATAGTAGCTTGCAGATCTTTTGTTATATCATCGCCTATTGTTACAGTTTGCAGAACCATGTTATCACGCTCCTTAATTAACAGATTTTATTTTAAGGTTATAATATTTATCCCATTCTAAGGCATATAGGAATATAACAGGGTTATATAAAATTATTTGTTCGGATTCGGTTTTTTGCAGGAATAAATTTTAAAACAAGATATGATTCTTTGTAAAATATACTGCTTTATTTAATAATTTTTTATAATTTTGTGGGGGTAGCATGCTATTAAAATTATTAAAGCTGGAAAATATCAGAAGCTATACTAGCCAAGAGCTTATATTTCCAGAAGGCAGCCTTCTTTTGAGCGGCGATATAGGTGCAGGCAAATCTACTATTTTGCAGTCTGTTGAATATGCTTTATTTGGTTCTAGGCATAAGGCTGGAGAAGCTTTGTTGAGAAATGGGGAGAATACAGGCAGCATTGAGTTAAATTTTTCTATTGATGGCAAAAATGTGGTAATAAAGCGCGTGCTTAAGCGCAGTGTAAGCAATGCAAGCAACGCAGGCAAAAACAACGCAGGCATTAAAAGTGAGATTAAGAATGAAATTAAACAGACAGCTGGCTATATTATTATTGATGGATTAAAATCAGAGCTAACGCCAGTTGAGCTTAAGTCAAAAGTAATCGGGCTATTGCAGTATCCCAGAGAACTTGTCAGCAAAACTCGCGACTTAATCTATCGTTATACTGTTTATACTCCTCAGGAAGAGATGAAACAAATTCTTATTGAAGACAAAGATACAAGACTAGATACTCTGCGAAAAGTATTCGGCATTGATAAATACAAGCGCATCAGGGAAAATAGTTCTATTGTAATCAAGCATATTAGGGAGACGAATGCATCATACTCTGGCGAAGTTCTTGACTTGGATGAAAAGATAAGGCAAAAGACATTATTTGAGCAGCAAAAAACAATGTTAAATGAGAAACTAGCATTGCTTGAGCCTATACTTTATGTATTAAAATCAAAAATTAATGCTAAAAAGAATGCTATACTGCAGCTAGAGCAAAAGCTCAATGAATTAACGGCATTAAGAAAAAATCATGCAATTATAGACTCCAAAATAAATGAGAAATTTATTCAACAAAAAAATACATTAAATGAGATTAATGCAATAGGTAAATCAATTATGCAGCTTGAACAAAAGCTGAAAACAATTGAGACAGAGCTGACTCATGTTGAGGCTGCACATTATAGGCAATATCTGAAGAAAGCCAATGAATTAGAGCTAGAGCTGCAGCAAAAAGAATATTCCTATCAAGAACTCCTGAATAAGCACACAAAAGCAAAAATAGAAACAGCATCAGTTACTGCAAGAATGTATGCAATCAAAGACAGGCAAAATGTACTGGATAATAAATTAAACCTTTTCCCGGAAAAACAGGATAAGAGGGATAAGCTAAAAAAACTAATTTTTTCAAAAGGTGATATTGCGCTTAAAATAATTGAGCAAGAAAAGAAATTAAATGAGCATAATGTAAAAATCAGGGAGTTTGAAGTCAATAAGGCAAATGCAGAAAAGATTAAATCACAGATATCTGCTTTAAATTTATGCCCTGTCTGCAAGCAGGAAGTTTCTGAAGAGCATAAGCATGGCGTAATTAATGAAGAAGACAATAAAATATTTGTATTAACTGCTGAATTATCCAGCCTAATTGCTGAAAAGCAAAGCTTGCAAACAGAATTACTTGCTAACAAAAAGCAACTTGAATTACTGCTGCAGTATGAAAGGCAGCTTGAGCTATTAAATGCAGAGATAAAAGCCTTGACTGAATTATCTGCGGAAAAGCAATCAGCTAATGACCTGTTAAATGAGCTTAATGCTAAAATAGCAGTGCTTAATTCCGGCACTATGCCAGATAAAGACTTATTAAAGCATAAAGGGGAAGTTGATCAGCTAAGATTGCTGTTAAAAAAAGTCCGTGACTATGCTCTGAGGGAAAATGAAAAAAATAATCTGCTAAGTCTAATCAACGAAAAGAAAGCTTCAGGGCTGTCATTAGAAAATACTAAGCACACTATTGAATCTGAGCTAAAACAATTAACTAGCGAAAAAAAACAATGCGAAGAAAAACTTTCTGTAAATTTAGATATTGAACAAAATTATTCAAAGGAAAGAACCAATCTTGAGCAGCTATATTCGCAGGAAAGACAACAGGAACTAGAGATCGTTGCATTGAAAAAAGAGCAGGAAAGCACAACAAAAAATATTGGGCAGTTAAATAAAGAGATTGAGAGAAAAAACCAGGCTAAACAAAAAATTTCCAGGCTAAATGAACTTAACAACTGGCTGCAGGAATATTTTATTACTCTGACAGAAATAATGGAAAGGCATGTTATGCTGAAGCTTTATCATGAATTCAATGAACTTTTTGTCAGATGGTTTGACATTTTGATTGAAGATGAGACAATGGCAGCGCGTTTGGATGAAGAATTTACTCCAATAATTGAACAGAATGGGTATGAAATAAGCTATGATAATTTATCCGGCGGAGAAAGAACTGCCTGCGCTCTTGCTTACAGATTGGCATTAAATAAAACAATAAATGATGTAATGAGCAGAATCAAGACAAAAGATTTGATAATATTAGATGAGCCAACTGATGGCTTCAGCAACGAGCAGCTAGACAAGGTTAGAGATGTTCTTGAGCAATTAAATATGAAACAGGTTATTATTGTTTCTCATGAAAGCAAAGTTGAGAGCTTTGTCAATAATGTAATTAGAATTGAGAAAAGGGAGCATGTGAGCTGTGTAGTTTAGAATATTATATATTAAAATAGATTGAAAATACATGTATCAAAAAATACTACTCTTATCTTACTTTGGTCTCTCAGCTGATGATGCAGAAGGTGTAACATATTGTGTGCCTCGTACTTCAAGGCTTTGCACTAATAAATTGCTAATATGATTTGGGTCGTCTTTTCTTGCAACAACAAGCTTATATAATCCTTCTGCTAAATCCGGAAGTGGAACAGGCGTTGGAGTATCAGAACCTCCTGGATTTGTTACTGTTAATGATGCTACAGGCTTAGAATTAGAATAAACCATTCTACCATTGCCTACGTCTGTTCCCCTGAGAATATACACTTCAACAGCTGCACCTGTTTGAGGGCTTGGTTTGCCATCGTTGTCATTTACAGCAGGAGCTATTAGCCTATACTGCAGAGAAACATTAGTTATTCCTCCTTCAGGAATCACAAGCTTATAAATACTAGATCCTGGTTGAGAAGCATCTTCACCTAAGCCTTGCTCTTCTATAACACTTGGACTAAGTACTATTGCGTTTGGATCTCCTTTTTGTAATTGTTTAATTAATCCTTGAGCAGCTAAACTAAATATTCTATTGCGGTAGGCTGCCCTATCTTCTTCTGGTTTATTTTCTGGTAACCTGCCTTCTCGTGCTGCTTTAGCAACCGCCGCTTCTAAGGCACTTAATGGAAAATCACCAATATTTAAATACCTTCCATTACTTCCTTGTTCAGGTGCTCCATACAATGTTACCAAACCTGTATAACCAATAGGCTGTAGTCCATTAACGGAAACTCCTCCAGGCGCAGTATAATCCACTGATGCTGAATAAGGAATTGTCTGAGGCTGTTGCTGGAATGGTTTTTCCACAGGAACTGTTGCTGTTGGTGGTTGAGGTTGTGGTGTAGGATTTGACTTAGAAGGACAACCAGATAGTGTAGCTACTAAAATTGCTGCCAATGTGCCACTAACTATAGAATTTATTTCATTATTAATCATTAATTAGAAAGCTAACTCATAAAACTATTTATCCTCCCAGCCCCATATTTAATATAATATGGTATGCTTAATTTGGTTATCATTTATTATTTCTTTCAAAAACTTTCAATCAAAAGATTTATAAACAAGTATTGCTACTAGAGAGATGAAAGAGGTTAAAGAAATGAAATTAAAATCTGTTATTTTTGCAATTATACAGGCTGCGTTGTTCTCAATATTATTCACGCTGTCGGTTACTGCATCTGAAGTCAGCAAAATTGAGGGTGATGGTTTTACCTTATTCTATTCTACAGTAAAAGACAGAATTGCAGCAAATGAAGAAGCAGTATTTAAAATTCAGGTTAAGGAAGATATTACTACAATCGAACGTTTTAGAGTAAAAGAATTCTCTACAGAATGGGACTTTAGGACAGATCCGACTTATGTGCAATATTCTGGCCAGGTTTTATATCCAGATGAATTAAAGGAATTTACCTTATACCTAAAGCCAGAGCCTAACATAAAATTTGGTCAGCATGAAGTAGTTATGGAGACGCAGCTTGAAAACTATAAAACAGCCTCACTTCCATTATATGTATATGTTGAGCCTGTTAAAGAGCAAAAGCAATTGTATGCCGTTGATTTAGATATCCAGACAGAAGCTCCTGCAGCTTTTGATCCAAGACAGGATTTTGCTGTGAAATTTACTTTAACAAATCTGAACAAGAGAGATTTGCCAAAAATAGTCTTTAACATCCAAAGCAAATTAATCAAGGAAACAATAACAACATCACTTACATCATTGGAAAAAAACAAGGTTGTTGAGTTAAAAAAACAATTTGATCCAAAACTTAAGCCTCAGGAAGATGAGCTTGTTATAACAGTGACTGTTGACAATGAAGTTGTAAAAACAATCAGAAGAACTATCTCTATAGTTGATTATTCTGATAAGTTTAGTGAAAGAAGAGAGGAAAAAAATGGCATATTAAAAATAACAAAAACTATTATTAAAAACATTGATGGAAAGAGATATTTTGCTTGGGATATTGCGCTTAAGCCGGGCGATTCTTCTGATCCAATTATTGTTACCACCAGCTACCGCAGCTTTGTATTCTTTGTTGTCTTATTTTTTGCAGCTCTTGTGTTTTATTATCTGCAAAAAAGCCCAATTATTGTCACGAAGCATGGTGTGGCAATTGAAAAAACAGAGGATGGCATTACAGAAGTTAAAATTAGTGTTAGTATTAAGAATAATTCTAATATTACCTTTGATAATTTAACCGTTACTGATACAGTGCCCAGCATTGCATCTGTTGTCCAAGATTCTGGGTTTGGCCCAGTAAAGCCTAATAAAATTCTGACAAGCAAAAAAACAGGCAATGTCTTGGTTAAATGGGAGCTCGAAAGCCTTGGTCCAGGAGAAGATAAAATACTGAGCTATAAAATCAAGCCAAAGTTATCTATACTTGGCAGCTTTGATTTACAGGCAGCAACTGTGAGATATCCTTCAGGTGATAAGTCTGTCAGGGTAGAGAGCAACAGGGTTACTGTGATGGGATAAAAAGTTAAGAGCATAAATGCAAAAGCATCAGCCATACATTTGCGAGCACAGATCCAGAAATCCTGCCAAGTATGGCCGGGCAATGCTATTTCATTAAACATTTAGAGTTACAGATTGATTAAGCCCATTTAATTTCACTTCTAAAATCCAAGCGTAGAGGAGGCACAACTTATCTTGTTAATCTAGCCAGTGCTCGCAGGCTGATGCTTTTGCAGTGTAATTTAAAATTCATCTGCAATCAATTTTATTTACAAAATAAATTGTAATCCAGCTAGTTGCTGCCAACTGAACCAATGGGCTTAGCCCAATACCAAAAACAGTCGGCATCAAAGCAGTATAGCTCCATTTTTGCGCAATGTAAATTGCATTGTATTCTATTAGAAATGCGGTCGTAATTGTAGAAACTGTAACAAATAGAAATTTTCTCTTATCTAAATTTGCAAACCACACATAATTGTTAAAGAGAATTATGCCACCTAAGTAAATGCCTGTTATTATCAGCGCATCAACAAAAGCCGCAGGCAGGATATGCAGTACAAATAATCTAGCTGTCAAATTCTGGCAGCACTCATACCGCCATGCGCCGTGCATGGATTCCCAGAATAAATTTAACAAAAATGCGAATAAAAAAATGTGAGAAGAAACGTTTAATATAGTTTTATAATCAGCATTTGACTTTTTCATTATAACATATCAAATAAATTAATTTATTTAAATACAAAAAGTCCCCTCCGCCGGATTTGAACCGGCAACCTTACCCAGGCAAAAGCATTAGCTTATTGTCCTCTCGGGATCGGCTGGCTTAGCTTCATACCATGCGTTGCGCAAAGTCGTTAAGTGTTTTTCAACTACAGCCGAGTGCTCTAGCCATTGAGCTAGGAAGGGATAGTGTTTTAAAAACAGCCACAGCTTTATAAATATTTCCTCGATATTTTAGAATTTTAGCATTTACAATATTAAAGTTGCGGTATTAAGTAATTTATTTACAGTTATGCCAAAAGCCTGCTGTCAAATAATAACATTTATAAATAACTGCTGTAATCTTAAGCGTATCTCAGATTTTTATGAGAATAAAATTAATATATTAAAAAGTATAAAAACAGATTGATAAATTTATAGGTGAATACCATCGGTAATAAGCCACGCGGACTGAACACAGGATTAAAATTAAAGAGAAGAAGAGTTGCAGGTAGATGGCATAATAAATGGTATGTTAGGAAAGTCTTAGACTTAAGAAGCAAAGCAGATCCATTGGAAGGGGCTTCTCAAGGCCGTGGCATTATTCTGGAGAAAATTCAGCTTGAAGCAAAACAACCATGTTCAGGAATGAGAAAATGTGCCCGTGTCCAGCTTATTAAAAACGGCAGGCAGATAACTGCATTCTTGCCAGAAGACGGTGCAATCAAAGTTGTAGATGAGCATGACGAAGTTCTTGTTGAAACAATCGGCGGCAAAATGGGAAGGTCAATGGGAGATATTCCTGGCGTCAGATGGAAAGTTCTAAAAGTCAATGATCAAAGTTTACATCACTTATTAATCGGTAAATTGGAAAAAGCTAGAAAGTGAACCTAATGAGCACTATCAAAGCATTCAATCGATGGGGAACAGATGGCATTAAGGTAGAGGATGAAGGCTTGATAAATTACATCACGCTTCAGCCTACAATTGTTCCTCGGACAGGTGCTAGATATATCGGCAGCAGATTCCACAAGTCAAAAGTTTTTATTATCGAAAGGCTGATTAACAAGCTTATGATACCTGGGCATAAAGCAAGAAAGCACTTTAAGACAAGCTATACTATGTCTGGCAAAGGCAATACTGCTTACTCTATTATTTATGGTGCTCTTGAGTTAATTGAGAAAAAAACAAAAGAAAATCCTGTTAAAGTTGTAGTTAAAGCATTAGAAAATGCAGCTCCAAGAGAAGAAATTGTTACCATAGAATATGGCGGTGCTAGGTATCCAAAAGCGGTTGAATGTGCTCCACAAAGAAGGGTTGATTTAGCAATGAGATGGATTACGCAGGGTGCATTCCACAAAAGATTTAATACAAAAAAATCAATGGTTACTGCATTATCAGAAGAGCTTATCTATGCTTACCAATTATCGCCTACCAGCAATGCAATAGCCAAGAAGCTTGAGCTTGAAAGGCAGGCTGATGCGAGCAGATAGTTAAATTATTTGATTGATATTCTACTATTTTTTATTGCATGATTTTAATGCGCCAATACCTTTTCAGATTTTTCAGCATACTGCCAGCAGAGAAAGTTGTTTAACTCTATTATTTTTTTGACTACTGGATTTGATACATTTATCCTATATAGCTTTATTCCTCCCAATTCCCTTGTAACTGCAACTATTTTGTCGCGTTCAAGCCTGGGCCAGAGTTTTTTTAATGTTTGGAAATTAACATCTGAGTTTCTGGCTATTTCAGTTATTGGGTAATCAAAGTCTCTTGAGTAAATCAAAAAATCTAAAATTCTAATTAAGGGATAGTCTTAGATATGCCAACCATCAAAAAGAAAGATGAATCAATGTATGAAGTTGAATCTCATAATAAAGGAGAATTCTATACCATTGATATAGATGCAAAAACATGCACCTGCCCTCATTATCAATTTAGGATGAAAAGATTTGGCGGAGAGTGCAAGCATTTAGCTGCTGTCAGAGATTTTATTGCAGCAAATTCTGAAGTGAAAGAGTATAAGAGCAAGTATAAAGCTAAAAAAACTGAGAATGGCGGTAAAGGCAATAGGAAACAAGATGTTAGCAAAAAGGAAGATAATGATGAAGATAAAGAAGAAGATACTAAAAATGATAAGAATAGGGCTAACTCAAGATCAAATGACTTAACTGCTGAAATCCTTAAGGAAGTTGCTGGTGAAGAAGGCAAAGATGCTGTTGAATTGATTGATAAATACGGAGAGATAATGATTAATGACCTTATTGCAAAAGGATATTTGATAGAAAGCAAAGGTAAGGTTAAGATATTAAAATAGATATTACTATTCAGAATCTAATCTCTTATAATTTAATAATCCAACCCTTTTATGCAATCATCGTAATCATCAGGCACAAGCTCCTTGCACTTCTTCCATCTTTCTTCATCATTGCTGTAGAGACTGCTTAGTATGTTTGCCATTGCAGTTACGCATTTTTTTCTTAATCTATCAAACCTAAACTTTTCTGCACCTTCTTTATCTTTGCCAGATAGTCTCTTGCACATCACACTGGCTTCCTTAGGTCCTGCAATATACTACTACTTTTTTATCAAAAAGCAATAAAATATTTAAACTTAATAATTATAATGATTCTAATCTTATTTTAGCAAGGTAAACAATGCCGCAAAACATCACCTGGCTCGGACATGCATCATTTAAGATTTATGACAGAGTTACAAATAAAGTCATTTACTGCGATCCCTGGAAATTAAAAAATACTAATGCACCTGAAGATAAGGCTGACCTGATTCTTGTAAGCCATCCGCATTTTGACCATTTCTCTCCAGATGATATCAAAAAGATACTAAAACCAGAGACTGTGATAGTTTCTGTGCAGGAAGTTGCAGATAAATTTCCTAAAAATTCAAGAGTATTAGCACATGGCAACAAATTAAATGTTTTTGGTATAGAGATAGAATCAATTCCAGCTTACAATCCAGCAAAACAATTCCATCCAAGAAAAAACAACTGGAACGGCTATGTCTTTAAGGCAAATAACCAAAGAATCTATCATGCAGGTGATACAGATGTTACTCCAGAAATGCTTGCGCTGGCATCAAAAAACATTGATATAGCATTTTTGCCTATTGGCGGGACTTACACAATGGATGCAATAGAAGCAGCAAATGCTGCAAATACATTTAAGCCAAAATTAGCAATTCCTATGCATTATGGTGATATTGTCGGCAAGTGGGAGGATGGAGTGACTTTTAAGAATAATTGTAAGGTGAATGTCAATCTGTTAAGACCAGAATAAGTGTATTCTGATTTAGAAAAAACAGCCAATCAAAATAAATATGATAAAATAATAACCTGTTCACTATAATTATCCTGCATATGTATTGCTTTTTGCTCTATAATGCCTGTAATTTTTTCATCGATTTTCATAAGAAGGCCTAATTTTTCTTATTCTCTCTTTTTTTTCACCTATCCCTGAAGCATTATTTAAGGCTCTTGCAGCTAATGCATATCTAATCTTTTTCTTTGCTTTTTCATCAAAACCAGTTGTCAAGTCATCAATACCCTCTTGACACATTATGCAGGTTGTATCCGTGCAGTGGTCTGCGCCAAAGTTATGGGCAAATTCATGTGCTACAATTTTTGCTAAATAGGATGTATCGGTTTTTCTACATTCTACGACACAATATCTCCATGGAAAATATGCCAATCCTTCTACCTCTTTGCATTTTTTTATTTTACCTCCCGTATAAATATTTCTGCCAGTAAGAAATAGAACTACTGTATGTTTATCAACAAGACTCTGTTCATTCATTTTATCAAGTATTCTTCCGGCATTGGAAGTATTATTCCCAAAATATGCTATTGAAGCTATTCTAAGCCTGATTCTTGCTTGATTATCTTCTGTGTTATCTGGATATAAAGCATTGCGGTATATCTTTTCACAACCATTTATTATCTCATAAACTACTTCCTTCCATCTGTCTTTATACCGATTCCTAAAATATTTATCAACTAATAATTTAATATTAATTATAGGGTCATTAGCTGTTAAATCATTATTAGTTGTTGTGGAAATGCGTTGGTTAGCAGCTTTAATCTCAACTAAGAATTCGTCGAGTGTTACCCTTTGTGAAGAGGGCTGTATTAGCTGAGAACTACCAGGTTTTTTTACTTTGGTCTCAAGAGTAGTTATATTCAACACCTCTTATTGACTATTATATTACTCACTTAACATTTGGCTAATAAAAAAATACAACTATATCTAATTTTTGACACAAAATCAAATTAAGTGAAAATAAGTCTGAGAATTTACATTGCTTTATTTGCCTTGAATCTATAAAACCACCCAACGCTAAACAAAGCTGTTAAAACATTAGATACGGCAATTGCTATCCACACTCCTGTCAATCCAAAACCAAAATTTAATGCTAACAAATATGCCAATGGGACTGCAATAATTCCAAGCCTGAATATTGCAATTACTACACCTGGAACTCCGCGGCCAAATCCCTGGAATGTAAATGCAAGTATCATTATAAACCCAAGGAATATATAAGTTGGGGCAATGTATTTGAGATAAGAGACCCCATATCTTATTAAAATTGGATCGTTATTGAATATAGAGATAAAAAACTCAGGTGCAGAGAGAAATATCAACGAAATAGTTAGCATAAAGAATCCTGCTATCAGGCACCCTGTCCATGAAATCTTTTTTGCTCGCACAAAATTCTTTGCGCCTGTATTCTGACCTACCATCGTTAATATTGCAATTCCAATTCCTAAAGTTGGCAGGAACGCAACAGTATCAAGCTTAAATCCAATGCCATATGCCGCAATTGCAGTTTCTCCAAAGTTTGCCGTTAGTTTTGTAAGCAGTAAAACACCAACAGACATGACTAACTGTGATAATGAGCTTGGAATTCCAACTGCAAAAATGTTTTTAATGAACAGATATTTATATCTGAAATCTTTTAATCGCAATTTTATCATTGATCTGTCTTTCAATAAATGATTTAAAACCAATACACATCCAACAACTCTGGCAATAACAGTTGCAATTGCTGCTCCTGCCACGCCCATTGGAGGAATAATCGAAATACCAAATATAGAAATGCCAAAGATGAATAATGGATCAAGTATAAGATTTAAAACTACACTAATTCCCATAAATTTCATTGATGTCCTCATATCTCCTTCGCTTCTTATTATTGCAGATGCCGCTAGAAAAAAGAATATAGATGCGCTTCCTAAGAAAATCCATCTGCTATATTCTATGCTCATCGGCAAAATGCTGCTTGTTGCGCCTAAGAAAATAAACAATGGCTTCATAAATAACAATCCGATAACAGTAAAGAATAAAGACAGCACTAACGCAATTAAAAATGAATGCTCAGCCGCATTATCTGCATTTTTATACTCCTTTGCGCCTATGTAACGGGAGATTAAGCTTGTTGTTCCGGATACTAAGCCGCCGCCCAGGGCATACATAAAAAAATCTATAGGAAAAGCCAAACTTACAGCAGCAATTGCTTCTGCGCCTAATCTGCCTACAAATATAGTATCAGCTATGTTATAGCTAACCTGCATCAAAAAGCCAAGCATGTTGGGCCATGCAAGCTTCAGAATTGTTTTCGGTATGTTCGCATTAAGAATCTGTTCTCGCATAAAATTGTAGTTCTTGCTAATACTATTAAAAGTTTGCTAATAAACCAAGAATAAAACTATGCATCTCCGCATTTAAAAGTCGTTCCAGCTTCATTCAATGTTACATTTATTCTGCTGCTGCCTATTGTTGTCTTGCCAGTTAAACCTATATTTTTATCAGTAATATTAATCACATTCCCATCAGCATCCTCAAAATGTATGCAGAAATCTTTTCCTATTCCAAGCTGCCTTCTTGTCTCATTATAATTTTGATTTGCAAATCTATTGAATTTTTTTGTATTTAATCTATCTCCCTGTACAAAGCTAATGTTTGTCTGCCTTTCAGCAGAGCTTGTAACAGCTGCTACTATGCTGCCTTCATTTGATAACTGCTCTGTCTTAGTTGTCTGTGTTGAGCTTGTCAGAATTGCATAAAATCCAATAAATGCAAGAATAAATAAGACAACAGCCACAATTATGTCATATGACCATAGCTGTGCTGATGTATTAGAACAAATAGCATTATCATAAATATCTCTCTTTTTAGAAGTTTTACTCTTTTTGATTATCTATCACCTCTATAAGACCTGATTAATCTGCAATAGTATAAATAAGTTATCTATATAAAGCTAATCAATTCTTTTTTATATCTGCTAATGTATTTCTTATATCTTTCAATAAATCGCTTGCAATATAACTATAGACACCTGCTTTTAGTGCAATTCTGCCGCTACGTTGGGCTAATAATCTGTCTCCTAACATCCCATTGATGAAAGCTGCAGCGCATGCGGAATTGAATTTGGCAGAATTATTGTCATCCTTTTTAATATCAAATTTATCTTTGCCATCTCTAATTTTGCTCTGCGCAAGAAACCCTGCAACTAATCCAGCTAATACGTCTCCAGTGCCTGCTTTTGCCATTCCTGGATTGCCTGTCTTGTTTAATTTTACTCTGTCTTTTAAAAATATATAGTCAATTCTGCCTTTTAAGAGAATAATATTATTAGTGAGATGTTTCTGAATTTCTTTTATTTTAGTGTCAATGTCTTTTATCTTATTAATGATATTTAATTTTGAATTACTCAAAAATATCTCAAGCTCTTTTGCATGTGGAGTTAAAATTGCATTTTTACACTCATTTAAAGAAACTGCTTTGATTGCATCTGCATCCAGCACATATGGCTTTTTGTTTTTTTCTAATACTGATACAAGCTTTCTTACAAATTTTTCTGTTTTTTTATTTCTTCCAAGCCCATTGCCAATAAGCACAACATCTGCATTATCTGCTAACTTGATAACTTCTTTTACATGCTTTTCAGCAAAATATTCTCCAGAAATTTTTTTAGTGACTAAATCTGCTGATAAAGCATTAATTGCATAAGCTGCTTTCTCAGGGGCAGCTATAACAACAGAATCAACTCCAGAGCGAAAAGCTGCTAATCCAGCTAATGCAACTGCACCGATATAATCCTTAGAGCCGCCTATGATTAAAACTCTGCCTGCATCGCCTTTTTTAGCATTAATGTTTCTAGGATGAAGGACTGATTTTACATCTGATATTCCAACTTGCTTATGCATTTTATCTGACATCATTCTGCGCCATACTTGATCATGAAATATACTCCTACCGTGAGCAGTATCAATGACACGATCTTGTAACTGATAGTTTTCTTATCTATCTCCTCTTTTATATATTTTGGAAAATAATGTGATAAAAACAAGGCAATAAAGAATACAAATGTCGGCTGTATAGTCTCAAATGGCACAACCACTGATACCTTTTGCAGTGAATATGCCCTGAATGAAGTTAATAATCCTAATGTGTAAAATCCCTCAAGGAGGAAAATATTTGCCCAGAACAATTTAGAAATATGAAAGAATTTCTTTACATTTTGCCTGAGATTGCTGCTTGCTGCCAAAATCACTATGCCTGTTAAAAATAAAGTTAAATTGTCAATAAATAAGTAAGTTGCAGTATTAACATAGTATGTAAGGCTTTTGATTACTATAGCCCATATTCCCCAGACAAATATCATTATAATTAGATAAATAATATTGCTCTTATGTAAAAACATTCTTTTCGTTGGCTTATAAGTCATAAGTATTGCGCTTGAAAATAAGACTATGCCGCCAAAATAACCAAAAAGTGACAGTTTTGTGCTAAATATTAAAAAATCAAGAACAAATGCCACAAGGATATAGCTGAACATAAATCCAATAATCCTGCTTACCTCTTCATTCATCATTAACTTTACCCAGAAGTAAGTGCCTATAATTGCTATCAGAACCCTTAATGCCAGAAACAGGTATACTTTAGATGAAATCTGGGCGAGATCTGCAAATGGCAGGAATATCAGTGCAACAATTGCAGAGCATAAAAAAAATATTACCATATAGCTATACCTATTTTTATGATTAACATACCTAGAGACAGTAATCTTTTCAGTGATATTTCCACATGCATGCAAAAATGCGCCAGCAATGACAAAAAAGAGCCAGTTCATGTTTTCACTTCTCCAACTATTTTTCAATAACCTTGCATCCGCCAGTTGGCAGCATTGCAATAATCTCATCTAAGCTTCCTGTACCAAGTCTTTTTTGCACAAATTTGGCTATATCGCTAGATTTTTCATTGCTTTGGATAATTAATAATACTTTTGCGTCTTTGTCAGCATTTTTCTTAATTGCACTGACTGGGCCGGCAATTATCTTTCCTGCAATTTTCTCATTTTCTTTAGATCCAACACTTACTGCTATTTTCATATCTGGCTGCAAATAATTAGTTTTTCCGCGGATAATAAAAGCTCCTTTTGCAACATATTCACCAGTATTTGCTTCTTTGCTAACCTGCTCTGGCTTTACATAAAAAACATTTAAAGCTGCCAAGCCTAGTTTCCATGCACGGGAATAGCAAGCAGTTGCATCTGCGCATTCCTGCAATGTTTGTTTAGTTGGAGTTTCTGTAGTTTTTTTTACATCTTGTTTTTCTTCTTTTATATTCTTTTCTTCTACATCTTTTCCAACAGTATTTATCTTCTCATTCACTTTCACAACAAAAAAAGGAGAGCCAGCCATATCTGTATGGAAAACAATATCATCTTTGTCAGTATGCTTTTTAATTATAATTTCATTAGAAGTTGAATCTTTGCCGCCAATGCACAAAAATCCTTCACTGGATATAAACCAGCGAAATTTTTCATACCATTCTTTTTTTCTCGCAGATTGCTGAGCTTTTTCTAGTTGTTTATCAGATTCTTTTGCCTCCAATTTGGCATTTTTCTTCTGCAATTCTTCTAACTTAGCATAATGCCTCTTTAATGCCTCGTGAGCTCCCTCTATCTTTTTCTTGAGCTTCTTGGCTTCATCATAATAAATGCCAGCGTTTTCTTCCAGGTTTTTTTCGATATAGAGTTTTATTTGAGGCATAAATATTCTTTTCAGATAATTTATTCTAGCATTTCTCTTATTCTGGAGACTACCTTCTTGGCTAAAGAAAAAGCCTCCTCTGCATCTTCTTTATCGCAATCTTTGCCATAATATTTAATTCCGTTCCTTATTTTTCTAAATCTGTCAAAAGCATTAATCTCATCATTTGTGAATCCTTTTCTTAAAAGATAGATGATTGATGCTTCATGTGAAAAAGACTTAAATCCTTCTTTGTAAAGTATTGAATCAGCTGCTTCTCTCATTGATTCATACGCATTCTCAAGAACATATTTTGGCTTAGCTTTATTCAGCAAACTCTTTGTAAGATTAAGCCTGTCAAAGCTTTCCTTTATTGTGGCAACTGAAAGGTTATTATCTGGAGCTTGTTTTTTTACATCTCCTTTTTTTAAGAAAAATTCAAATTCTTTCACCAGGATCCCTCCAATACTATACCATTCCAAAGATTTGCCTTGAACTCTGCACTTATTTTCTCTACTAATATTTCATGAATATTTATATGCCTTTCCAGTTTTTTATTATATCTCTCTAAATTTAATTCAAGTTTCTTGTTTGTCAATATAGCAATATCAATATCAGAGCCTTCTATGTCCTCTCCTCTTGAATAACTTCCAAAAAGTATGACAGCACATCCTGGAAATTCATTGAAAAGAAAATCAGAAACATAAATACCGATAAGTTATGTGTTAGAACCAAAGCTGAAAATGACAGTCCAAACAGCAAAAGTGAGATAGTTTTCTTTTTTAAAACAAA
>JACPBN010000017.1:14329-21973 GCA_016180275.1 Candidatus Woesearchaeota archaeon | reverse complement strand
AAAAGCGCGTATATTTTGATTACCGCAGATAGGAATGTGTACAACACGAAAAATGGAAGAATAGATATATCTTGAGGACGTCTTTTTAAATGGGGATATATTTTTACGCCTCGGCTTACAAACCACCATACAAATATAGCCAGCGCTGCTTCCCACGCTCCAGTAAGTAGAGATACTGAGGAATAAATTGGGCTTAAGATAATAACTAGCGTTTGAGCAAATTTATCTATTTGAAAGAAGACTAAAGCAGGGTGTTTAAAAGGCCACCCGTTTTTCAAAGCTTTTAAGTCAGCTCTCATTCCATTTCTGGTCCATCTAAGTCTTTGTTTAAAATATGTTTTTAAATCCGCAAAAAGTAATGGAAAATACGCAGATATTGCCGGGAACGAAGTTAGCTGATTTTGGCGTTGGAAACGGGGATTTTGCTATGGCCGCTTCAAAAATGGTCGGGAAAAATGGTATAGTTTACGCCATAGACATAAAAAAAGAAGCGTTGGAAGTTTTGAAGGGAAAAGCAATGCTTTCCGGGGCGCGTAATTTAGATTTTATTAGAGCGGATTTGGAAAATCCAATTTCCACAACTTTAAAAGAGCAATCGGTTGATTATGTTATTATTGCGAGCGTGCTTTTTCAGATAGCAAGCAAAGAAAATGTTGTTCGTGAGGCGTATCGCATCTTAAAACCGGAAGGAAAAGTTATTTTTATTGAATGGTTAAAACAAAAAACCTTAATAGGCCCTCCGTTTAACGCAAGAATGAGCAAAGAAGATGCAAAAAGTCTTTTTGAAATAAGAGGATTTCTTTTTGACAGAGAATTTTACGCTGGCGATTACCATTATGGTATGATATTTAAAGCAATAAGTTAAGTTATGAATAATACATTTCAATTAATAAGCGTTATAGTATTTATTGCCATCGCCCTAATAGCTGTTTTGGTTTTTAGCGGAAAATTTAATTTGGCGGATTGCTATTTGTTATACTAACCAACACAAATTTTGATATATTAATGTTAGTTGTATATTACGAATAAACATACTATTTGTATAACTTTTTATCTCTATTGGTATAGATATAGCTAGTTCTTAGATATAATTGCAGATATTGATAAGTATTATCTTGTTAAATCAAGACTAGTAAGAAGGGGTTTATACTTCATGAGTTAGCTATAAACTGCTAATCCTATAATTTTATCACTATTTCACTATTCTAAAATGGTAACTATTTGTTTAGTTTGTAATGTATAAATCGTCTAAAATAAACAAAACCTTTTTATACTAAATGATCTTTATAATGATTATGGCAACAATTATACTAACAGAACAAGAACTTGAACATATTTTATCTTGTAAAGATAACAACTGTTTTTACTGTAACTTAAAAAAACAACAGTTAAAAAATAATACCGACATTAATAGTTCTGAATCTAACAAGCAAAAAATAAATTTTGAAAAATATAAAAAGAAATCAGGATACGGTTGGACAAAGGAACAGATAACTCTTTTAATACAAGAACGTAAAAAAGGAACGTCCTATGAAAAAATAGGAGAAATGTTGGGAAAGTCAAAAGGAACTGTTTATCTCAAAACAAGAAACTTAAAGAAAACTAATATAAATGATTTTTTTTAGAAAAATAATGTCCCAGTAGTTTAATTGGATAGAATAGGAGACTCACTACCTTCCTCGGGCATAGTCAAACTATCTCCAGATTCAGGTTCAAGTCCTGACTGGGGCTCTTATTTTTTAATATAAACCTATAGTAAGGTATAAAATAGACTTATAATATAAATCTTCCTATTTTTTGGCACAAAATGAAGAGCAGTTTTCCGTTAAATTTATATATATAATGGACTATACACACTTTGTAATGGTTAATAGTAAAGGGGATAGTCTTGCCTTTCGGTAAGACGGTAAATCCCCTAATCTTTTTATATGAAAATCGTAGTTTTCGTGGATTCTGAAAATTTTCGTGCTAGTATTAGTTGTGTTAGTGAAGAACGTAAACAAGATAGGTATATTGATTGGCACAAAATAAATTTGTTTGTGTTAGATTATTTATCCAACAATCCTCAATATAAAAATGAAAAATTAAGCCATCTCCGTACGTATGTATAAACAGGCGAATATACTGAACATTTAATTAAAAGGATTGAGGATGCACTAAAAAAAGACCCTGCAAACGAAAACCTTAAGAGAATTTTAGAATCTGCCAAGCATAATAGAGTAGGACAAGTCGATTTCTACAAAAAAGCGAGTTCTTATTATTATTTTGAAATAAGAAAAAAACCCCTTCAATTTACATCATCTAAAGGTATATTTCAGAAAGGAGTAGATGTTCAACTAGCTGTAGATTTAGTTTCTTTTGCACATCAAAATGTTTATGATATTGCAGTTATATTTTCTGGGGACATTGACTTACTGGAATCTTTAAAAACTGTAAAAAATTTAGGAAAGCAAGTAATAATTTTCTCTCATTATAGAAATATTGCAGAGAAGCTGATATGTATATAAATTTTCAGACATTAGTTGATAAGCAATTAGATGGCATCTCTCATATTTTTCAGAAAAAACAGAATCATTAGGAAAAATTAGAAAGATATATTGTAAGCTGCTTGCCATGAAATCCTTCACGCAATATCTCTGGTTCAACACAAGAAAGCATCGTGAATTCATCAACATAACTGAACAGGTAGAAAGCTTTCTCGCAAAATCAGGGATTAAAGAAGGCTTTTGCCTAGTGAGCGCAATGCACACAACTGCTGCTGTTTATGTCAATGATGCAGATTCTGGGCTGATTGAAGATTTTGATGAGATGCTGGAGAGATTGGCACCATTCAATGAAAACTACAACCATCATCACACTGGAGAGAGTAACGGAGATTCTCACATGAAATCATTATTAGTTCATCATGAAGTTACTTTGCCAGTCACTAACGGAAAGCTAGACCTAGGCCCTTGGCAGCAGGTTTATTATGCGGAGTTTGACGGTGAGAGAAGGAAACGAGTTGTCGTGAAGATTATCGGGGAGTAGTGGACTGTTTTAAGAGTTATCGATGAGTAGTCTATGTTAAAAGCTTACGCTAGTATCGTAAGTTAATGGCTTTTTCTTACGATGGCATCGTAAGGTTTATATATACAAGCTACTTTCTAGCTTACATGGAAGCTTCATTATATCTAATGAACCCTTGGTGGGAGAATAAAGAGTTTAATATAGGGATAAGCAGGGAAAAATATCTCAACAAATTAGTTAATGGACTAAATAAAAAAGACATAGTTTTCATTACAGGCCTCAGAAGAGTTGGCAAAACTATGCTCATCAAGCAGATAATTCATGAATTGTTAAAAAGGGTTGAATCAAAAAAGATCCTTTACCTGACACTTGATTTCATAGCATTTAAAGATAAGAGTATCCATGAACTTATAGAAGAATTCAGAAAGATCCATGCCCACAAGATAGATGATAAATTATACCTATTTTTAGACGAAGTTACACAGATACCCTATTTCGAAAAGGAATTAAAAAACTTGTATGACCTAGAAAATGTTAAAATTTATGCATCTTCATCATCTGCATCCCTGCTAAAATCAAAAAATAATTATCTAGTGGGCAGATCTAATATTGTAGAGATCTTGCCGTTAGATTTCAATGAATTTTTGCTTTTTAGCAGCATAAAAATAGCAAAATCCAATGAGCATCTATTAGATAAGGAATTCGATGAATATCTTATGATAGGCGGCATGCCAGAATATGTTCTTACTAGAGACATAGGCTATATTAAAAATACAGTTGAGCAGATCATATATAAAGACATTATTGCAGTCCATGACATAAAAGACAAAGATAGCGTAGAGAAATTATTTATGCTGCTATGCGAAAGAATTGGGAAGAGATTTACATATTCCAAATTAGCAAGAGTATTAAACATTAGTGTGGATAGCGTAAGGCGATATGTGGGTTATTTTATTGATACCTTTTTATTTTACAGTATTGAGAGGCATGCAAAATCACTTAATGAGAGGCTAGCTTCTCCTAAAAAAGTATACATCGCAGATGTTGGTATCAGGAATGTGTTTGTTGGTTTTAAAGACAAAGGAGCGCTTTTTGAAAACTTAACATTCCTAAAAATAAAGGGCAGGAATCCCCGTTATTTCTCTGAGAATGAAAAGGAAATTGACTTTATAATAAATAAAACAGCAATAGAAGTAAAGTTTAAGCAAGATATAGATGAAGAAGAGCTGGAATTTTTTAATAAGTCTAATTTTAAAGTGAAATTGCTGGTCAAAAATTTTAAGGATTTGGAAAAGCTGGATAAGCTCGAATAAAAGACAAGAGGTAAATCAAACTAACATTTGCATTAAAATTATTAGCTTAATCAGAATTAAATTTAATAGTTGTTCTCTATTCTCTTATCAAGCGCTTTCTCAATTATTTTGCACGGCGTTCCATTCCAGAAAATGCTTGCAATCAATATATTGGCATCTGCAACTATTCGCATCATGCTCTCCTGGCTCTTTTTATAGCTGCCTGCAAATCTTCTTCCTTAAAATTTCTTTCTTTGGCAAATTTCACTCCCCACTTATGCAGCCTGTCAAAGACTTCTTTTGGAGAGGGCATTGTGACCTTCTTTAAAATAACCATATCTTCTTTGCCTGTAACTGCAAATGTTTCTCCTTCCTTTAGCCCTAACTCATCTCGCAAATGCTGGGGTATAACTACCTGCCCTTTTGATGATAATCTTGTTAATTCTACTGTTTCCATATTAACCACCTTTAGTAAGAAGGTAAGATTGGCTTACTTATAAATGTTTCTGTTTTCTTCAGTTGATAATCTATCAGGATTTATAATCATCTAATCCACAAACATCGTCTGCGTCCTTTCAGCGCCCACAGAAATGATAGAAATCTTTACAGAAGTAAGCTCTTCTATCCTTTTAAGATAGGCTTTTGCATTCTTTGGAAGCTTATTGAAATCTTTTATGCCGGAAGTTTTTTCCTTCCATCCAGGAAGCTCTTCATACACTGGCTCAACATTCTCCAGAACTTTGCATGCAGCAGGAAAGCTGTCTAATAACCTTCCTACTGATTTATTGTTACTATTATCTTTATTATCCTTATTTTTATCCTGTTTGTCTTTATATCTATACCCAACACAAATCTTGATCTTGTCCAGACTGTCAAGAATATCCAATTTAGTTATTGCAATTGAATCTAATCCGTTTATCATCACAGAATGCTTTAATAAAAATGCATCAAACCAGCCGCATCTTCTTGGACGCCTAGTTGTTGCGCCATATTCATCTCCTATCTCCCTTATTTTTTCGCTCATCTTTGCATCAAATTCAGTAGGGAAAGGCCCAGAGCCAACTCTTGTCGTGTATGCTTTTACGATGCCAAGGATCTTGTTGACTTTATGCGGAGAGATCCCTAAGCCTGTGCAGACTCCTCCAACTGTTGCATTGCTGCTTGTCACAAAGGGATAAGTACCATGGTCAATGTCAAGCAAGCTTCCCTGCGCGCCTTCAAATAGTATCTTCTTGCCGGATTTGATCGCATTGTTTAGGTAAGTAGTAGTGTTTGAGATGAATGGTTTCAATATTTTTGCATACTCAGTGTATTTCTTATAGACAGAATTAAACTCAGCATTTTTCAGTTCAGAATCGCTTGCATTGTAAAGCGCTTTCAAAACTTTTATTTTTTCATCAACATTTGCCTTTAATTTCTGCTTAAACACTTCATCATCCAACAGATCAATTGCGCGGATGCCTTTTCTTGCAGCTTTGTCAGTGTATGCGGGGCCTATGCCTCTGCCTGTTGTGCCGATTTTTGTACTAGTATTTTCTGTGCCTGTTTTGCAGTTTTTGTCATTATTTTCAGCAGCTTTCTCAGATAATTGGTCAATCAACTTGTGATATGGAAATATTATGTGCGCAGATTCGCTGATCATAAGATTCTTTACGCTGATATCCCTTGCTTCCAAATATTTTATCTCTTCAATAAGCGCTTCAGGATCAATCACAACACCATTGCCAATTACGCACATCTTGTCTTTCCTTAAGATTCCAGATGGGATCAGATGAAGAATATACTTGTCTTTGCCGACAATAACAGTATGGCCTGCGTTAGCTCCGCCTTGATATCTGCAGATGATGTCTGAAGTTTCTGTAAGAATGTCTACAATCTTGCCCTTTCCTTCATCACCAAATTGCGCGCCTACAACTACGATATTTGTCATGTATATCGTAATACTAGTTTAATAGGTGGTTTATATAATTTGCGGAATTAGGCTATTATAACCAAAACACACAAAAACCCTTGACTTATTCTTTATCTCATGGAACAGGTAAAACCTTTATGCCAATACTTCAGAGAATGCGGAGGATGCACTGCGCAGCACATCTCTTATAAAGTGCAGATTGAAAACAAGAAGAATGTTGTAGCAAATGCTCTGAAGAAAAACAGCATAGGATACTCTAAAGAGATACAGCTGTTTGCTGACAATGAATACAATTACCGAAACAGGATGGATTTCATCTTCTCGTTTCAGGGTCCTGCTTTAAGGAAGAAAGATAAATTCAACAAATTTGTGCCAATCGCTAGGTGTGAAATATCTAACAGTAAAATAAATGCATTATTAACTGAGATTATGCAGTGGTATGAAGCCAATAAAACTAATCTATCCTCATTTGACATAAACAAATTCACTGGCTGCTTGAAATATGTTGTTATAAGAGCTCCTGAAAACACAGATTCAACCACCATCTCCTTTGTGTTAAACTCTGATTCGCCGAAATTAGCCGAGCATACAGAAATAATCAGAAAATTCTCAGAAACTTGCTCAGCAAAAAATATCATAATCGCAAAAGTCGAAAGAACAAAAGATGAAAGCATCTCCCAAGATTGCTTTGCAGTAAAAGGAACCACAAGCATGGAAGAAAGCTTGAACGGCAAAAAGATAATCTTTTCAAGCCAATCATTCTTCCAGAACAATACTTTAATGGCAGAGAAGATGATAAGTTATTGCAGAGAAGCTGTAAAAAAATATGCAGACAAATATACCGTTTTGATTGACTTATACGGCGGCTCAGGAACATTTGGAATCTCTTTAGCAGATCTGTTCTACAAGTGCTACATAATAGATAACGACACACTTAACATCAGCTGCGCAAAAGAAAATATTGCAGCAAATTCAATTGTTAACACAGAAGCTACCTGCACAGATGCCTCTTCCTTGGATATAAATTTCAGCGACGCTGTTGTAATAACAGACCCTCCAAGGTCTGGCATGGACCAGAAAGCGATAAAAAAACTCATTCAACTGATGCCAAAAGCTATACTCTACATTTCCTGCAATCCTCAGCAGCTTGCAAAAGAACTAAGAAGCTTTAATAAATATTATACTCTTGAGTCAATCTCTGTCTTTGACTTATTCCCACAGACAGTGCATGTTGAGGCAGCTGCTGAGCTGAGGAGAATAAGGTAGAAAACCTAATTTCCCGTATTTGTTTAGCTTTTTCTGTAAAATAATACTAAGCTGCGGCGACTGCCGACTAACACTGGCTAGATTATCAAAGAGTTTTTCCTCCTCTACTCTTGTAATATAGATGTAATAATAGGAGAGTATTGCGTGTTGTCTTATTTTATGTGTGAG
>JACPBN010000017.1:0-14306 GCA_016180275.1 Candidatus Woesearchaeota archaeon | reverse complement strand
ATTTTATGTGTGAGTAAATGGCATTGCCCGGAAAAACTTGGCTAAGTTATATGGATTTGTGTTCGTCAAAATTGGCAGTCGCCGCAGCTTTTGATGTTGTTATAGCTAAACAAATACAACTTCCCTAATAATCATTATCACTGCTAACGCTATAATTAGGCGCTTCTTCAGTTATTGTGACATCATGCGGGTGGCTTTCTTTTAAGCCGGCCTTAGTTATCTGGATGAACTCAACATTCTTTCTCATTTCATCAATTGTTGCTGCACCGCAGTATCCCATTGCGCTTCTTAATCCGCCAATTAATTGGTATATATTTTCTGACAATGTTCCCCTATATGGCACAACTCCTTCAATGCCTTCTGGCACTAACTTTCTTGATTCAGTGACATGCTTCTGCATATATCTATCTTTGCTTCCCTGCATCATTGCCCCAACTGAGCCCATGCCTCTATAAGATTTATATTTTCTTCCCTGATTGAAAACAATCCTTCCTGGAGTTTCATCGCAGCCAGCAAACATGTTTCCTATCATGACTGCAGTAGCTCCTGCAGCAATTGCTTTAGCAACATCTCCAGAATATTTAATGCCGCCATCTGCTATCACAGAAACATTGCCTGCTGCTTCTACAACATCTTGAATGGCAGTTACTTGCGGCACTCCGACACCTGTAACAACCCTAGTCGTGCAGATTGCACCTGGGCCAATACCAACTTTCAAAACGTCTGCTCCAGCAGCAATTAAATCTTTTGCTGCCTGTGCAGTTGCTATATTGCCTGCAATTATAGGAATAGAAAACTTCTTTTTTATCTGCTTGATAGTTTCAATAACATTTTTTGAATGGCCATGCGCAGAATCAACTGTGATTATATCTACTCCTGCTTTAACAAGCGCTTCTACTCTTTCTAAATCAAACACTCCAACCGCTGCTCCTACTCTCAATTTTTTATCTTTATCCTTGCACGCATTTGGATATGTCTCATTTTTTTCAATGTCTTTTCTTGTGACAATGCTTACTAATCTGTTATTCTTGTCGACAACAAGCAAAGTGCCATGCCTGCTTTCTATCAAAATTTCATTTGCTTTATCCAATGAAATTCCGGACTGCGCAGTTACAAGATCTTTCAAGTCTACCATTCTGTCTCTTACTTTCAGTTTTGAATGCTTTTGTATAGAATAATCATTGTCTGTTATCATGCCTACTAAAAATCCATTTTCAACAACAGGCAATCTTGAGATGCCGGATGATTTTGAAATATCATAATGCTCCTGAATAAGCGCTTCTGGATTAATTGCCAATGGATCTATAATGAAGCCATTTTCAAATCTCTTGACTTTTCTGACTTCATCTGCCTGTGCTTCAATTGACATATTTTTGTGAATCATGCCAATACCGCCTTCTGATGCAATGGCAATTGCAAGCTTTGATTCAGTCACAGTGTCCATAGCTGCGCTTAACAGCGGAATATTTAGTGTAATATCCTTAGTTAATTTTACTTTAGTGCCAACTTGGTTTGGCAGAACATTGCTTTTTCTAGGCACTAATAGAACATCGTCGAAAGTCAATCCCCATCGCATTTTATTGCTCCAAAAAAAAGTTCATACAATATTTTTTGACTTTTCTTTAAGAGATAGCTGCCTGTATTATATAAATCTTGCGGTTTATAGACGAGAAAAGAAGCAAGTGTGCGGCATAAAGCCGCACTAGACGAATGTGAGAATAGAAAAGCATTGCGTGTTGCATTAGTTGATTCGTAGCTTTATTGTATTGCCCGTCGCAACTTCGCTTCTTTAAATTTATCCGTGCCAACTAAATTGGCGGCAGCTGCTATGCACATACATAAAAATAAACTTATTAAATCTTAACTAAACTTATCGCTTCTAATTTATATCCATTAAAAAATTCAAGTGCTCTCAAACAAATCAGCAACTTTCTCCTGCCCAACTGTCAAGACAAAATTTGCCAGTTTAGGGCCACGTAGTTTGTTGATTAAAACAGAATATGCAGCAGCAAAGAATTCTTTCACGTCGAGTTTTTCCTTCTCGCAAACCTTCCAAAAATGATTATGCAAATCTTTTTCTGCCCATATTGTATTGTGCAGATCTTTTGCCAGCAGATGAAGGACTTTTCTTTGTTTGTCATTTAAATTCTTTTTAACATTATCCTTAACTTCATCTGTTACAATGAACTTGTATTCATCAGTTGCAAATCTCTCCAACCAGTTTTTTGCATCTGTGAAACGCTGCATCAAATAATGCCTGTCAATGCCTGAAATATCTTCTGGCAGATGCCCGGACTTTTTTAACAGAGCAATTGCACCTTCTTCATTTTTTCCAACCTGAATGACATTTGAAGCGTATGTGAGCGGAATCTGTATCGGCATTTTATCAGGGATTTTGCCAACATGGCTTAATTCATATATTCTGCGCTGTTGTTTTCTTTCTTTATCATCAATATTCTCTTCTTCCTTGTCTGCGCCAAAATAAATTCTCTCAGTCTTGTCATACCTGTCAAACAATAAAATTAAGTCATTTCTATTAAAGGGATCGAAATCAACAACAGTATGCGGCCTTGACCTGATTAACAAATACCTGACAATATATGCAGGCAAAATATCTGTTACCTCAGAAAATGCAATTCCTTGGCCCTTAGAGGTTGACATTTTTCTGCCGCCAATGTTAAAAAATTCGTATGCTTTGCCCAGCTCGTAAATCTTTGTAACAGTATCTGAAGTAATTTTACTTTTATTGTCACCTATCTTTTTGTCTTTTTTTGATTTTACATTTATTTCTTCTGCTGCACTAACTTTGCTTGGCAATGGTACAGGATAATTAAAAACTTGATCTGCTATCCTAATTGCAACATCCCTTGAGCCGCCTTTGGTAAAATGATCTTTTCCAGCAACTTCATATACAACATGCTTAGTTGGCCATTTAGCTGCCCATTCAACTTTCCATGGAAATTTGCCATTGCCATCAAATGGAGAAATTTCTCCTTCATGGCCGCAGCCGGTTGCCCAAGTAACAAATGTAGGCTCGCACCGATATTTGACAATCTCTTTCTCTGCATCCCAGGCATATGCTTTTGTTGTGCCTATCTTTCCGCATTTCTCACAAATTGGGTTAAAAGGAAATTTGTCATACTCTTTCTTATTTATCTCCTCATAAATAGCTTTTATCTTTGGAATATTATTGAGCGCAACCCTAATTGTGTCATTAAATAACCCAGAATCATAAGCATCGCCTGTGCTTTCAATCTCTGCCTGTATTCCAAACTCTTCAAATTTTTCTACGCACTGCATGAAATAATACTGCCCAAAGTTTTCATATCCATTAACAGGAGAAGGTATGTCGCGAAAAGGCATACCTAAGTATTTTTCAAATTTAGGTGGCAAATCTGAGTTCATTCTGTCAAATGGATCAATATCATCGCTGCTTAGAATAAATCTTGCTTTTACTCCCTGATCTCTTAATGCTTTTGCAATTGCATCATGTATAACCCAGCCTCTGCCGCTGCCAATATGGATTTTGCCAGATGGCGTTTTCTCATCATAAATAATATAGCCGTGCTGCTTAGTTAATTTTTTTAATAATGGGACGCTCTCTACTCTCTCAATCACTTCTCTTGCAATCTGGTCTGCCCAGAACATTAATGTGTTTTCTTCCTCAGTTTTTTCAATCTCTTTTGCAAGTTTAGCTTGTTTTTTTTGCTCATTAATTTCGTTATTCATTTGTTTATCTAAATTATTTTTATTAATCATATTTTTCTCTTTCATTGTTGTATTTTTCTTTTTTTCTTGCAATGTTCTTTAATCAGTATTATTTCTCTCTACTATAAATATGTTTTCACTGAATTAATCATCCGGCATTTCTAAGATCTCTAATCTCTATATTAATGCCATTTCTGTGATAATTGGCTATTAACTGTTTTCTATTTCCTTCTTCCATTAAAATTTCTGCAGCTTTATCATCTAAAACTATACTAATAACCCGATCTCTGCCAGCTACAGATGCCGTTATCAGATAGCCAATAGAGCTTTTAATATAATTATCGCTTTTAGTAGCTGTTAATAATGCATGTGAAACTGATCCTGCATACTGCGTACCGGCAGCAGTTATCCATAGTTCTTTAACATCATGTATCAATTCTCTTGGACCTATACTTAATCCATAAGGAGGTACTTTTTGATATCCGCCAAACAAATATGCAAGTTTTTTCCTACTAGCTAAATCTAAAACTCTCAATCCAGTTGATGCGGATTCAGGGGTATATTCGCAATTTAATGCAGAGTGCGGATAAGGCATTGGGCCTATGCCAAGCATTGCAATATCTGGTTTAATCCTGGCGATTAATTCACTGTAATCTTTACAAGCTTTCATTATAGTGGCTAATTTTCTATGATTTCTATATCCATTCTCTTTTAAATTTACAACAGATCCTTCTACAGTTATAACTCCTGCTTCTTTTCCGCGCTTTAGTTCTTCTCTTACAATATCACAATCTGCTCTGCCAACATTATGAATATAAAATTTAGGGCTGCATCTCTCTGGCAGCTGATTAATCCAATTTGCTTTAATATAAGATTCAAAGGAAGCATCACTAGTCGCCCTGAATCCTTGACTCAGCCAAGGCAATAATTCATCTAACAATAGGAGTTTAATTTCAGATAAATTCAGCCGTCTTTCTACTAATAACTCCAGCATTCTTCTTGGCGTATTGCCTGTGTTTGGAATTAAAGAGTTAATTCTGCGCTCACTTATTCTGGCTTCTAAATCATCTGCGCGAAATTTTGCAACAGCTTCAGGATCATTTAAAATTGTAATGGTTATGGTGTTCATAACTAACAGAAAAATAGTGTTATTTTAAAATTTAATTGAAAAATAGTATTTGTTTAGCTAGTGTAATAATTTCTTATAAAGATATCTGCTCAGTTGATTGTATTCCAAACATTTTCCACTTGCATCCTAGTATTCTCCAAGCTGCCATTATTGTCGACAACAAAATCAGCTTTTGCTTCTAATGCAGATTCATCCATCTGCACATCAAGAATCTTGTTGATTTCTTCTTCATTTATACTTAATCTCTTGTCTTTATTATTTAATCTTTCAATTTGCTTATTGCATGTCACAACAATAAGCTTGTCTACAAGTCCAAGCAAACCTAATTCAACCAAGATTGCTGCCTGAATAATAATAACAGAATGCTTTGTGTCTAATCTTCGCAATTCCTTTTCAATTTCGTTGAGCATTCTTGGGTGCAGAATGCTTTCTAACTTTTTCAGCTTTGTTCTATTGCTAAAAACTATCTCTCTCAAAATCTCTCTATCAATCTTCAAGTCATAATCCAATATATCGCTTCCAAACTCTTCAATGACTTCTTTGTAGCATTCTCCGTTAAGCACATCATGGCCTATCTTGTCCACATCAATGATATTTACTCTGTCCCCTGCTATCTCTTTAAACATCTCTGCAACTGTAGATTTTCCGCTTCTGAAATTGCCTGTTAGACCTAGTATCATAAAAGATTATTAAACCAAGCTACTTTTTATTACTTTTGTTATTATTAGCCTGATATCGCAAAGGCAACAAATTTCCGGATATATAATTGCCTTTGCTTATTACGAAAAGCAAACAAATGTTCGATAATTATCTGCTTTGGGTATAATTACAAATAAATGTTATTTCCATTTTCACGACTCAAAAGAGAAACCTTTATAAACAATAATGAAAATCCATGAAGTATTATATATAGGGAACTATGAAGAACAGCTAGTGATGGCTTGTTTATAGTATGTGCAGCTATGTATAAGAGGATTTATGTGCGAAAGACATATAAAAAAAAAAAAAAATTGTCAAAAAAACAAATTAGGAGGACATAAAAATGGCAAAAACTAAACCCCATATTAACCTGGTCTTTATTGGACACGTTGATCATGGAAAATCAACAACTGTAGGCAGATTACTATACGATTCAGGCAACGTAGATGAACAAACTATGAGAAAGCTGACTGAAAAGGCAGCGCAGCTTGGTAAGGGCGGCTTTGAATTTGCATTCGTCATGGACAATCTTAAGGAAGAGCAAGAAAGAGGAGTCACAATTGACTTATCTCACAAGAAGTTTGATACCCCAAAGTATTACTTCACAATCATAGATGCTCCAGGCCACAGAGACTTTGTCAAGAACATGATTACAGGAGCTTCTCAAGCAGATGCTGCTGTTCTAGTTGTTTCAGCTAACCCAGGAGATGGCGTACAGGCACAGACAAAAGAACATGTTTTCTTAGCAAGAACTTTGGGCGTTGGTCAATTAATAATTGCTGTCAACAAAATGGACATGGCAAAATATGATCAAAAGAGATTTGAACAAGTAAAGTCAGAAGTTTCTCAGCTACTAAAAAGCGTTGGTTTCAAGACAGAAACAGTAATATTTGTTCCAGTTGCTTCACTGCACGGAGAGAACGTTGTCAAGAAATCTGCAAACATGCCGTGGTACATAGGCACAACTTTGCTGGAAACACTTGACACATTAAAAGAGCCAGAGAAGCCAGTTAACTTACCACTAAGATTACCTATCCAGGACGTATATAATATTACAGGTATCGGTGTTGTTCCAGTTGGCAGAGTTGAAACAGGCATAATGAAGCTTGGAGATAAAATCATTGTAATGCCAGCAAGAGACGGTAAAGGCATCCAAGGCGAAGTCAAGACTATCGAGATGCATCACGAACAGATGACTGAAGCTGAGCCAGGGGATAACATAGGATTTAACGTCCGTGGTATAGGCAAGAAAGACATTGCAAGAGGCGATGTACTTGGTCATTTAGACAGTATTCCAACTGTAGCAACAGAATTTACTGCGCAGATAATCGTATTGAATCATCCAAGCGTTATAACAATCGGTTATACCCCAGTGTTCCATATACACACTGCACAGGTAGCTTGCACAGTAACAGAGATTGTCAGAAAATTAAACCCTGCAACAGGCGAGACATTAGCTGAAAAGCCAGACTTTATCAAGAATGGAGATGCAGCAATAATCAAGATAAAGCCTACTGCACCACTGGCAATTGAGAAGCAAAAAGATATTCCGCAGATGGCAAGATTTGCTATCAGGGATTCCGGAAGCACAGTTGCTGCAGGAATGTGTATTGATCTAGTCAAGAAAGTTTAAATTTTTTATTTTGTTATTTTATTTATTAAATATTAAGTTACATTTAATTTATAATTTCGGTTTTGTTTATTTTGTTATAATATATTTTTAAACAAACCAAAAAATCACGGTAAACCCAGTTTATCATGATGCATATCATTAACTTTACCTTACACTAACGAGGTGGGGAATGTTTTTACAGATTTTCGTAAAAATCTGAGGTAGAGAAAAAATGCAAAAGGCAAGAATAAAGTTAGCAAGCACTGAAATTGATAAAATCAACAAGACTTGTCAGTTCATCAAGGATATTGCTGAAAAGACAGGCGTTGAGATGCACGGCCCTATCCCATTGCCTACAAAAAGACTTAAGCTTAACACCAGGCGCGGTCCATGCGGAGAAGGTTCAGCTACCTGGGAAAGATTTGAGATGAGGATTCATAAGCGATTAATTGATCTTGGCCTTGACGAAAGAGCTTTAAGGCTTGTCATGAGAGTTCCTATTCCTGAGGGCTTAAATATTGAGATTGAGATGATCGAGTAAAGTTCTAAGTTTATATCACTAAATTTTATTTGATTGTTTGATGCACAAATTCAAAATTGCTTGTTTGCCATACAATAAGAACAGATATTTATACTAAATCCATTTTATTTCTAATTTACGGGTCGATGATCTAGCGGTTATGATGCAACCTTCACAAGGTTGATGTCGCCAGTTCGAAACTAATAATTGCAGCGAATGCCTGGCTCGACCCATTTTTTTCATAAATAATTTAAAGAATAAGCACTATTTCTGGTAAAGGAGAGAGGATTTATCATTAATATATAGTTTATTGTGTGGTCAGTTATTACGTGGCAAAGGGTGACTTAACATGTTCAAGTTTCTAAAAAGCATATTTGTGACAAAAGAGATAACAAAAGAAGAAGTTGCATTAATCAATCTGCTCACATGGTACAATGAAAAAGCAGATGCGCATTTTGCTCTTTCAAAGGATATGTTGTTTGATAATTATGGGTATCTCAATGCAGAGCTTGCTAATATAAATAATACTGTGTCTGAGCTTGCTTCTGCGCAGATAGAGGATGAAGAAAAGGTTGAATCGCGCATTAAACAGATAGTCCTTTCGCAGCGTACAAATTTCATCCGTGCAATGACTGTCTTTACCAGGGATTTTGGCAGCAAAGTTCCTAAGGACTTTTCATCTAATTCAGCGATATTATTCTGTAATGAAGCTGATACTGAGTTGGATAATCTCAGCAAAAGCACAATCAAGAGTTTTTATACAGCGCAGCATCTATTCCATACTTATGTTGAAAAAATCGGAAAATACATTGCTAGCCTTTCAGCTTATGTAAATAAGGTAAGAAATGAATTAAAAGATAAAGAAGTTGAAAAATTATTGGCGTTAAAAACCAATATCCAGGATCTGCTGGAGAAAAATGCGTCTAAGGACAAGCTAATTGCAGCTTTAGGGCAAAAACAGGCAGAAATACAGGAGCTTGAAACTCAAAAATTAGCAGCTGAAAATAAGCTGATTGAGCTGCAAAAAAGCAAGGTATATAATGATTATTTGCGAATTAATGACGAGACAGAATTTGCAAAAAAAAATCTTGCTGCTGCTCAGGATGATATAACCTCTTTTTTTGAGCCGCTGGCAAGGGCTTTCAAGAAATTCGCGCATATCACAGTTATCGAGCAGAAATTGATCGCAAAATATGCAGAAAGTCCAATAGAAGCATTAAAAGAGGATGCCAGCAACACCAATTCTAAATTTAAGATACTCACCGTATTAGAGAATCTTGAAAAAAACATCATTGCAGGCAGCGTTGAATTAAAAGACAAAGAAAAGGAAAAAGCGCTTTCCAGAATTAAGGAAATGAACAAGGAAACTCTTAAATACAAGCTAGAAAAATTAGAAAAGCAAGAATCTGCTTATAAGGAAAATGCAAAAAAATTAAACGCATTTCCTGTCTTAAAAGGGAAAGCCAGCTTAGAGCATGAACTTGCAGCTGTTAAAAATAAGCTAAAGTTTGCAGAAGATGAGCTTGCTGTATTAGAAAGAAGAAAAGATATAAACTATGAAGAGCTGCAGCAGAAGATCGTTGATGATGTAAGAGATGTGCTGAGTGTTGAACTAACAGTGATATAAAAATATTATTGTCAATACAAGCAGCGGCGACCGCCAATTTATGGCGAGCACAAATCCAATAACTGCATCAATGTTGCGACGGGCAATGCTAACCAGAATAAAATCATACTAAACATTAATGATACAATTTAATTACTATTTACAAATACTACACGTAGAGGAGGAGCAACTCTTCTACTAAAACAGCTCCCAGATGAAATGAAATCTTACGCAAAACAGTTTGATGTTGATGTTGCGCAGTCATTAGCTGATAACTCGATTGCAAATATAGATGGCAGCCTCTTTCTGACAACAAAAGATTCACTTGAGATTGCAGACGAGATAATGAAGAGAAGCAATGAAAGCCCTTATGCCCTCGGCACATTTTTAGGGAATATCAGTAATGTAAAAACTGGCAATAACCCTAATTCTGCTATAAAAAATAATAACCACTATGCTAGAAAATTCATACCTTCACCTGCATTTCCTGACCTTCTTGCAGAGAAATCACAAAAAAAAGTTACTGTCAATGCAAAAGCAGAATGGCTGTTTTTGTGCGGCAGAGACGTATTTGAAAGCTCTGTGATGAAGAAGAATTCTGGCTTGAGTAATTCCGAATTAAAACCCGGTAATTTAGTTCTTGTCCAGAATGAGAAAGATGAAAATTTAGGGGTTGGCAGAGCAGGCGAGAAAATAATCAGGAATTTGCTTGATAAAGGAAGCTATTTGAGGGATGAGGGATAAGTGCAATTAAGTTCTTTATGTCTTAATTAAACGCAAAGTTTTTATATATTTTATCTATTCAATTGTTAACTTATCTTAATGAGGTGAATCTTATGTCTAAAAACTTGTTAAAACTATTTTCAGCAATATTGATGTTAAGTTTATTATTTATTGCTGCATGCAGCAGTTCTACAAAAACTGTTCCTGAAAGTTCCGGCGGAGGCAGTCCTGTCTCAGAAAATCCTGTTGTGCCGATAAGTGAAGACCAAGCAAAAGAAACAGCTGTTGCATCCGATACCACAAAAGCTGATCAAACTACTGATGCAAAATCTGAAATCAAGCAAGAAACACCTCAAACAAATGCAGCAGAACCATTACCTCAAACTGTAACTCCAGCAGACACACAGGTAAAAGAAATCACTATGAAAGCAAAAGCATGGGCTTTTGAGCCAAATACGATAGAGCTTAACAAAGGCGATAAAGTTAAGTTAACAGTTACAGCGGTCGATGTCAAGCATGGCATAAGCATTTTTGGCATTAACAAAAAATTGGAGCCAAACAAGCCTGAGGTTATTGAATTCACTGCTGATGAAGCTGGAGAATTTCCATTCTTCTGCACTGTATTTTGCGGAGATGGGCATGGCTCTATGAAAGGAATGGTGGTTGTAAGGTAAATAGTTTTGTCGCTGGTATGGTTTTAGTTTACAAAAAAAACTTTAAGGCTGTGCACATTTTGATAGTCTTTATCAGTTGTAATTATTGGCAGACTATGGGAAATGCAAATTGATGCAATAAATATATCTGTCTTATTTATCAATTTTCCTTTTGCTCGTAAATCCTCTTCTAATTCTACGCTCTTAAATGCAGCATTTTGATCAAAAGAGATTATATCCAAGACAGTTAGAAAAGCTTTAGCCTCTTCTTTTTGTTTGCCTTGCAGACCTATAAGAACCTCATTTATGCTAAAAACAGTTGTAGAAAGAGCTTCATCACTGTAATTTTCTTTAATAGTTAAGCCTTGTCTAGTGCCTTCTAATATATGGATAATTGCAGAAGAGTCTAGTACTGCCATCTTATTTTACACCTATGGCATTTAATTTTATTTTTCTTCTTTCAAAATCTTTGTCAACTTCAGCTTTTCTTTTCTTTATTTTATTAATTAAGTTAGCAGCTTCAGTCTCTCCGCCTTTAAATATTCCAAAATACTTATCAATGAGCTTTGTTCTATCTTTTGTTACTCTTAAAATCACATCAGTAAAGCTTTCATTTCCGTATTTTAATGTTTTCAGTGCATCGTATGCATTTTCAGTTATTGTTAATGATTTTATTACCATTTTAGCCTCCTTAGGGTATCTATTGCTTGTAATCAATTATCTAGGTCTATTACACTTAAGGGTACACTTATATTTAAATATTGCTATACTCTAGAATATAAATTTACTTAAATTCACTCGCTCAATTTAAGCAAAGCTTCATGAGTCTTAACTATGTCTTTTTCTTTAACATAGACTAAGAAATCAGGGGGAGCAACTAAAAGCTCTACTATATTTATGTTATTCATTGATATTTCATTTGCCATTCTGGCAAGCACTCCTTTTGTGGCAGTTGCTTTTTGATGCAAACTTATGCTTATTTCGCTTAAGTCATCTTCCAAAGCAATGATGGTTTTCTCATTAAGCAGTCCCAGTATTTTGTCTTTATTTACATTATCAGTAATTATTTTTACAGAATTAGGGCCAGTAAGAAATTTAGTATGGTTAAGCTGGTGATTAGCCTGCATTTCAAATATCTTATGGAATTGCTTTAATGAATCCAGTCTAGATGTAATACAGACAACATTATTCTTTGTTGAGATTATGCAATGCTTAAATATGCTAGTTAATTCTTCCTCTGTAAATGTTTCTGAGCCATCATATCTTCTTATTGCGCTTATAACGCTGTCCAAGCTAGCTTTTACTCCGTATTTCTTCATAAAGAATTTAGCTAATCCGCGAATATTTATGATGTCTCTCTTTAATCCTTTTTGTATAGATACATCCCCTGAAATAAGTTTCCAGACTTGTTGGTTAATACTGCCCATTCTGTTCAAACTTTGAAGTTTAGCGCTTATATTTAAATGTTTCTGTTCTAGGCATAAATATGTCAAAAAGAGACTAAATGTGTCAAATGTCACTTAAAAGTAATATATATGTCATCACGTTTATATACCACTTAACCATCTTATTATTTTAATTATAGCAAAGTGACGAAATTTTAATATTTAAATCTGCTTGTAAAAAAGGTGTTAATAACAGCAAAGCTGAATATAGTAACATGAGTCTTGAGAACAATGAACAATATAGCAACTAAGCAAATAGTGATCCTAACAAATAAAACTATAGCGACATTTAATGAAGCAATAGACAATCTGATTTCTATTTATCTGGCACCATTGAAACTGGAATCAAACAATATTCTAGTCATTGGCTGCTGATTTTTTACAAACTTAGTAAATGTCAATTTTTGACTTAATTTTTTTTGATGCCGGCAAAAAAACGGTGATAAGGACTTAATGATAAGCTGAATATTAAATGAGTGAAAAATTATGGATGCTTTAACAACAGAAATAGATAAATTGGCGCGTGGAAGCTGGGTAAGAGATCAAACTGGCAAATGGGTAGATTATACGTCACATCCTGTGTCACATCTGTTTAAACCTTTTAGTGGCAGTGACAATTGTGATCCTACATTTTCTCTAGAAGATGATGAAGATGATGCTCAATTGCGCTCATTAGAAGAAGAACTATCTTCTGATCCAGATGGAAATGAACAAACTGATCAAAATCCTCAAGAATCTGAAGTTGACAGAAGGAGAAAAGGCTTACAAGCAAAGCTTGAAAGAGATTATTATGTTCCGCCAAATCCATTTTATCAGCGAATAGAGGATCTTAGTCCAGAACATAGGGAACTTTATGAAAATTATACCTCTGCAGCATTAGAACAAATGAAAAATTCAAGATTTTATCCAGGAGCTAACTTACGGTATTATCAAGACAGATTTATGAGATTAGATCAGCTAAACTTTACAGATGAGATGATGAATCGAGCCAAACAATTAAGCATGGATGTTTTTAAGGCATTGTTATACTTGAAGGCTGCAGATGATGCATATGGCGGAGATTCTGAATTTTCGCCATTAATGCTAAAATATGGAAAGGAATTAGGAGAAGCAGAAAAACAATTAAAAAACGTTTTGGATGATGTGCATTTGTATTTATCCAGAGCTGTTAATAAAAAGGCACAAAACTTTTTCCAGCCGGTATATGGCAGTCGCCCACTAGCAGCTCTTGCCAGAAGTATTTGAGGATAATAAAAAATGATAAACCCAATGAAACTTGCAGAACAAAAATTACAGCCTTCATTGGAGGATAGAGTAAAAGAGAAACCTACTCAACCATCTAAAAAGGGGCCTCGTTTTACAGATCTCTATGTCAATATCCATGGCAAGCATTATCTTTTTAAGTTTTCAATATCTTCAGATGGGACTCCTGATATGTATGAAGATAAAATAACAGGCTTATTAATGCCGAAGGGTATAGTTTATGAGATTAATCCAGAACAGTCTGAATCGCTTTTAGGCGAAAAAGTTTATGCGCATATACAAAAAGGGAAACTAAAAAACAGGGAACCTACTGCAAGTGAAGAAAACAGGGAACCTACTGCAAGTGAAGATTTTGACTTTTATCTCGAGCTTGAACACTTAAAGAAACCTGATATTAGCATTGCAGTTATAGGTGATGAGCGCAGCACAGATACTGAAATATTGCAGAGAGAGCTTTACCATCATTTGCGCAGATATAGATATAGAAAAGATGAACTAGCAGTTTTATCAGCTCCTAAAAAGGCAGACCAAGTTGTGCAGAATGGCAATCCTTTGTCATTATATCATCCTTCACCTGTTAAGGGGTTTGACTGGAGAAAAAAATCTTTAACATTTGAATGGAGATATGTTTTACCTGTTACTACTCCTAAAGCTTAAAGTTCTTGTGATTAAAATAAGAAAAGATAATAATTATGCAGCACTGTATAACTATATTAATAAAACGTATTTGTTTAGCTTGTGTGATAAAATCCTCTAAAGCGGTGGCGACTGCCGACGAACACTGGCAGGTAATATTAAAGAGTTGCTCCTCCTCTACGCTCAGATAGTAGATGTGATAATAGCAAAGCATTGCGTGATGTGTTTATGAATGTGTAGTTAGAAGGTCTTGCCCGTCGCAACTTACCACAGTTACTGTAGAATTATGTTCGTCATATAATGGCAGTCGCC
>JACPBN010000016.1 GCA_016180275.1 Candidatus Woesearchaeota archaeon | reverse complement strand
GTCATTCTTCCCCTTTGAGTAACTTATTAACAGCATATTCTATTATGTGTGATTTGTTCCTGAATCTGCCGTCTTCGAGGAATTCTTCTATCTTTCTAACTAAGCCAATGTCTATAGAGATGCAAAGTTTATGCTTCATACAGGGTAGGAAAAAATACTACTTTATAAATCTTTTATTTTTTTAACCCCTATAAAGTAACAAATATGTCACAAGGTTTAAATACTTCGACGGATTTCTGGTAAAAAACTTGATAATTGTCTTCTTATTTTCAGGAGATATCTGCCATTTTTCAAGGTTTTGGTCATATCTGGCTAATATCTTATTATAATCGTATAGGTCTTGGCTCATTTTAATATCCTCCAAGAATGACCAGTTTAAATATCATCTGGGCCTCACAGGCCTATGTACGGCGTTAGTATAAGAAATCTAAAGCGCCAGCGGCAAACGTCAAGACTCTGTATACCGACTCCACAACTTTGTACGGCGTTGGTATAGGGAAGTATAAGCGCCGAGGGTGGGATTTGAACCCACAAATCCGTTAGGACACTGAATGTCTGTAAATAAGTTGCACGTACTGTATGGTAATCATAGAAACATGCAAGTTTCTAGCAATCCAGCGCAGTACCAGGTTGTGCCACCTCGGCATAAGTTAAAGAATATTTGGCGTAGTTATTTAAATGTTTTGGCTTTGTAAATTGTTTAGTTTTCTGCTATGCTAGCTTTGCTGCCTGCTAAAGATTTAAATTATATCAGGACGAAAATAGTAAGCAGGGCAAATTCTGGCTGGAGATGTTTATTGTGTTTGCAAAATTGGCAACGTCAGCCACAGCTCTGGCTTTTTTAAAGTTAGCCTAATACATACTGCAAAAACAAACTTTTATATAATAAAAGTTATTTAATGGGTAATGATGAAAAAGATTGGTGATAAATTGATATTTAGTGCTGTATGTTCTCTATTTTTATTACTAGCAGGCATTACTGCTGTTAGTGCGCAGCTTAATGATGAAATTATTTACAACAGCCAGTTTCTTGACATGGAAATAACTGTTGAATCAAGCTTGCAGCTAAAGCCAACAGGTGGCGCAGCGTTTGCTGATTATGTCAATGCAGATTTGTTATTATTCCCCAGAGCAACTGATTATCAGAAGGTATTTTCTGTTAAGCCAATAAAAGACGGCCCTAAATATGAGAGATTAGGCGGCACAAACACTAATGAGAATACTGGCCCGGCAGGCAAAGATGATACTGTATATTATAATGACAAGCTGCGTTTCACTTGGGATAAGCCATCTGCTGAAAAGCTGCTATTTGGGGTTACTGGCTCAGTAAGAGTTGAAAACAGATATGCTCCAATTGCTCAAAAAATAGATTTTCCTGTTAACATAGATCTGCTCCCGGAGCACATATTAAGATACACTCTGCCGACAAAGAACATTGATTCAGATGATGAGGCAGTTGCAAGGCTGGCATCTGAGATAGTTAAAGGCGAAGATGATTATTATAAAGCAGTTTTCAAGGTTGCAAAATGGGTTAAGACAAACATCAATTATTCTCTTGACACATTAACAGCAGAAGCTGTCCAAAAATCAAGTTGGGTCCTTCAGCACAGGGAAGGAGTCTGCGATGAATTAACTGCATTATTTATCGGAATGGCGCGTAGTTTAGGGGTGCCTGCAAGATATATTAGCGGAGTAGCTTATACCAACTGGAACAACATTAATGACTGGGGCCCTCATGCATGGGCTGAAGTTTATTTTCCAATAACAAAAGACATTGGTGTCTGGGTTCCTTATGATGTGACTTATGGCCAGTTTGGTTATGTAGATCCTACACATATTATCTTGAGGATTAATGATGACTCAGACAGCACATCTACTAAATATGAATGGCGCGGCAAAAATGTTGAGCTGGACACTGCAAAGCTGGGTGTTAAAGCTAAGTTACTGGATCATTCAGGCAAATTAATGGATAATATCCAGCTAAAAATAGAGCCAGTTAAAAAAGCAGTTGGCTTTGGCTCATATAATCTAATTAAGGCAACTGTTAATAATATTCTGCCAACATATACTGCAACTGAGATATATCTTGCAAAAACAACTGACATTGAAATCTTGGGCGAGCAGACTAGGCAGTTAATTCTTTTGCCGAATGAAGAAAAAATAGTTTATTGGATCGTTAAAATTTCAGATAACCTGGACAGAAATTATCTCTATACAATGCCTGCGCATGTTTATAGTGTCACTAATGTCTCTTCGCAAGCAATCTATAGTTCAACGGCAAAAGACCCGGTTTATTCATTGGATGATATCCAGAGCCTGATGGCAGATGACTCAAGCGGCGAAAATACATCAGATAAAAATGAGCAATTAGGGAGATATGATTTTGACATTAAGTGCAAAGCAGCAAAAGAGCAGTATTACAGTGATGAAGATGTTGCTATAACCTGCACACTGCGAAATATAGGCAATTTCATTATTGACAGCTTAAATGTCTGCTTGAAAGAAAAATGCAAGGAACTTAGTTTAGCCATTGGCCAGGCAAAAGATGCTGAGTTCAGCATTAATTATGCAAAAGATTTGAAGGATGAAATGCCAGGGAAAAAGGATTTGATTGTAAAAGCAAAGCATGAAAAAGTTTCTAAAGCCGCGAGTGCAGTATTCGGGCTTATAGCAAGGCCAAAAGTTGACATAAAAGAGCTTTACTATCCCGATGCACTGGAATTTGGCAGAACCTTTGTTGTTAATTTTACCATGGAGCCAAGCTCTCCTGCGAAAAACGCTGTTCTTGCGGTTAAAAACGAATACATGTCTCAGGAGTGGAAATTGGATGATCTAAATGAGACAAGAAGATTTTCCATAACATTAAACTCAAATTCACTTGCTTTAAAGCCGAATCTGTTTAAGATAATCTTAACTTATAATGACGATTTAGGCAAGGAATATTCTGTGCTTGAGGAGTTTACAATTAATTTAGAGAATGTTACTTTTGGGCAGAAGCTTCAGATCTGGCTTAATTCTGCCGGAAGGGCAATTGGGAAGATGTTTGGGGGATAAATAAATTCTTAACAACAGAGGTGTGTATTAAGTTAAGAGCACAAAAGCCAAAGCACCAGCCATTGTTTTGCGAGCACAAATCCAACAATCCTGCCAAGTAGGGTTTTTGAAAATCGCTCTGGCGGGTGTACTAGCTTTTATGAATTTCATAAGGATATTGTTACCAACGAGCGATTTTGCAAAATAGGACAGCTGCAAGAGAGTAAGCAAACTAATTCGTCACAAAGACGGACTAAGCTAGCTGGCGAGCAGCTTAATAAAGAATTCTCATCGCTTCACCTACAATAATCCGCAACATTTAAATAAAATGCCGATTAACTTGATATTAACATTGCCATAAACAACAATGATTAACAAACTAAGGTGAGAAGTATGCAAGCATTTATCTTATTGGCTTTAAAGGAATGTGATGAAAAGCAAGTATTAGATGAGTTAAAAGAACTTGATCAGGTCAAACAAGCTTATGTGTTATTTGGCGAATGGGATTTGATTGCGCAATTAGAAGTAGAAAATACAGACGAGCTGGGCACATTTATGATGGACAAAATCAGAAACAGGCCGGATATTAAGCTGACCAGCACACTGATTGTGGCTAAGTGAAGCTTTATTTTTTATTTAAAATTATTGCCTATTCTCTAAAATAGAAAGATTTAAGCATAAGCCTTCTTATATCATTCTGATTGATTTAAAATGAATATTGAAAAAACCAAGAACAAAAAATTAAGTAATCTGGGCAGCACATGGAAAATAAGTGAGGATAAAGCAGATGAAATTTTAAAAAATTTAAAAAGAGACTGTAATAAGTTAAAAAGAGAGTGGAATAAGTGGAAAATAATAATAGATTAATGCGCTTCATCATCTGGAACATACTTCCTGGAATTATCAGGCAATACATTAGAAAAGTCCATGGGCTTCAAAATCTGCCTAAAAAAGGCCCATACGTAATTGCTATAAACCATTCTAGCTCAATTGATCCTGCGATAGTTGCTTATGTGTTATGGGCATACAAAAAACAAAAACTCAGATTTCTCGGCAAGAAACAGCATTTCAATTCATTAATCGGAAAAAGCTTCCATACTGCTGCCGGCACAATTCCAATTGACAGGACAACTTCAGCAGATAAATTAACTCAGAAGGGACTTGAAATCGCATTAAAAGAACTTTCCCGAGGAGAAATTATTGGAATATTTCCTGAAGGCAGCAGAACAAGAGACGGATTTGTGCATAAAGGAAGGACTGGAGCAGCGCGCTTTGCGTTATGGGCAAAAATTCCTGTTGTGCCGGTCACATTAGTAGGCGCATTTAGAGTATGGAAAAAAGGAAGACTGCTGCCAAAACTTCCTATTGGAAAAGCAGGCAAGATTGATGTTGTAATCGGAAAGCCGCTGTTTTTTAACAAATATTATAAGATTGCAGAAATAACAGAAAAAAAGAATACAAAAGCCGGAAAACAAATTGCCAGAATATGGAGAGAGATAACTGATTATATAATGAAGCAGATTGCGAGGCAAGGGAAATTGAAGTATGTTGATGAGAAGACAGAGTTTGATGAGTTCTTACATAAGATACAACAGCCAAAAATGAGAGAGCTGCGAGACAATAAAGAAGATGAGGCTTGGGAAGATGTATAATTTTGGAGATGTAATAATGGCACAAGCCCAGTTCACAGATACATTTGAAACAAAAATCACTCACTTTTGCGGCAGTGCCCTTCCAAAGAAACATTTATAAACTATCTTATTTTATATGCTTGTTATGAGCAAAAAGAGGGTGTATTCTAGACTAATTAATAGCCTAACTAGTTCTAAGAAGAAAGTATCTGCTGGAAAAATCAAATCTAATAAAAAAATCAATAAAAATAATAATAAGTTCAATAAAAATAATAATAAGTTCAATAAAAACCCCACTAAAACTTATGAAGTTCTTCAGCTATTAAAACTGTATAAAAGTCAGCCAATCAGCCTTAAAATCCTAACAAGTTATATGCTTGTTATTGCTGCTATGTATGTTTTGTTTGCAATTTATCCGGCATCTCTTTTGTTTGGCGCGCTGCTTGGAGATTCTCTTGCCAGAATTCTTAACATCAGCTTATTTATAGCAATATTATTCATTTTCTACGGCATTATTGCAAGAAAATACTGGGCATGGCAGCTGGCTATAATGTGGTTTAGTTTTGAGATTTTAAATTCACTTGGTTCTGTTATCTTGTCAAATAGTTCTAATCTGCTGTCTAGATATGTCAATACCGGCGCGTTTTATATTATGGTGATTAATTTTATCATACTTTGGTTCCTGTATAAGAAAAAAGACGTATTTACAGGGAGAATATCCTCTGATGCGCTATCTGCTAATGCGCTATCTGCTGATGCAAATGCAAAGCTAACATCAAACCTAAAATCAAAGCTGCGGGGAAAAATAGCTGCAAGACTAACAGGTAAGAAAGCTGTTACATCAGTCTTAAGGGCAGAAGACAAGGTATTTGTGTTCTCATTTTCAATCTTAGTTGTTTTATTGGCGATACTGGTTTCGTCATCTATAACCACAGTCTATCTTGAGACGATTACCCTCTCAAAAGCAATCGTTCCGGAGATTAATCACAAAAGCCTGGAGCAGGCTGTATTTTTATGCAACAGCAAATCTGCCCAGGAAAAAGATGTCTGTAATGTGGTGCTGGCAGTTGCATACAAAGATCAGATTAATGCAGATTTTGGCAAAGAATTTTGCAATGATGCGGAGTTTAGCTTTTACAAAATAACGTGCTTGAAGGCACTGGAGTAACTATTGAATGATGCACTTTAGTTTATTATGCTTTATTTGCAGTATATTTTCAGAGTAATGCTTAAATACTATCAATAATTATATGGCGGCAAGGATGTACAATCTTAAAAAAAGAGGGCAGGTAACTGTATTTATCATAATAGGCGTAATCATCTTATTTTCAACTGCAACTATTTTATACATTCGCGGACAGATTACTGAGCAGCAGATTTCAACAGAAAAAGAGCCTGTCATAAAAGAGGTTCCTGGCCAGGTAAAAGTTGTAAGCCAGTTTGTTGAAGCATGCATCAGGCAGGCAGCAGTTGAAGGATTGGCGGCGTTGGGCGAGCATGGCGGATATATCGGCCTAGACTCAGATTATATGCAGCAGAATAATGTTATTTTTAAGCAACAGCTTTTTGCGCCAACAGACTCTGATTATGTTGAATTGTTTGAAGGAAGCAATGTAAAAATACCTTATTGGTATTATCTAAAGAGCAAAAATAAGTTCATAAATGTCTGTGAGTATGCATCAAACAAGCCAAAGCTATCGAAAAATAAGCCTGTTAAAAGCCCATCCTATTCAAAAGATGAAGCAGCAATAGACGCGCAGCTGGAGTATTTTGTTGTAAATGGCATTTCTGCCTGCATGGAAGATTTTTCCCAGCTAAAAGAACGCGGCTATGATGTAGAAAAAACCGGAAATATAACCGCGCAGGTCACAGTCGCAGAGCAAGATGTCAGATTTTTAGTCCAATTGCCGTTAAAAATCAATTATCAAGGCTCAGTAACTGAGCTTAATGAATTCTATGTTAAGGTTCCATTAAATCTGAAAAAGATGTATGAAATTGCCCAATCACTGGTAGAAGCGCAGATAACATATAATTTTATGTCCAGGATCACAAAATCATTGATTGGCGCATATGTCGGAATGGAAGAGAACAAGCTAATGCCGTTGGCAGAATCAGAATATGGCGGAACACCTAAATTCTGGACGAAAACACAGATGAAAGAGACTTTTGAAACTGTACTTTCAACATATACAAAACTATGGCAGGTCCAGGGCTCAAAAAACTTTGAGCTTGCAAGAGTCAATACTACGCAAAGATATGCGGCATCTATTCAAAGATTGCATAATAATATGGTCATTCCGGAGCTGCCGGGTGTCAGTGATTATAAGGAATTTGGCATTTACTTTGATTATCTTAACTGGCCGATTTATTTTAATGTTAACTGCAAAGGCGAGTTATGCCGGGCACTGGCAATTAAAAGCATAGTACCGATGCCTGCGCCATTAACAGTTTACCGTTATAATGCACAGTATGATATCAGTTATCCGGTTGTTGTCCAGATAGTTCATCCTCCTACGCTGGATTTTAACAATGGCTATGTATTTAGGTTTGCAATGGAAGATAATGTAAGGACAAATGAGGAGTTTGTATGCGGGCAGCAGATAATTGAGATTCCCAGTGATAATCCGCAGGAAACTTTGTTATGCAATCCTAATCAAAGGCTGTCTGGCAATATTACAATTAAGGTTGTTGATTCAATTGAATCCAGCAAGCCTGTAGACGGCGTTAACTTAGATCTGGATCTTGCAGGCGAAACCTGCACGCTTGCTGCAACAAATGACAAAGGCGTGTTTAAAGGAAAATTGCCTTTAGGCTTAGGCGCATTAATTACTGCGGAGAAATTTGGATATATCACCCAGTCAAAGATAATGGACATTGAAAAAGATAAATCTGAAACCTTAGGCATAGAGTTTGTGCCTATAAAAGAAATTGAAATTGAATTTAAGAAAATAAAATTAGATTCTAACTTACAGCCTGCAGGACAGGCAACTCCTCTCTCTAAAGAAAATGAAGTTGCTTTGACATTAACAAGAATCTCAAAAAATCCTTTGGAAGAGGAATTTGGCACAGTTGTGCATTATGATGCAAATTTAAGTGAGAAGCCGGTAATGAGGCTTGCGCCCGGAGAATATGATATTACCGGGCAGTTGCTGGTGAATAAAAAAAGAATTATTCCTGAAACTACTAAGAAAGTTAAAAGCGGAATGTTCTCAAAAAAGACTATACATATCCCGGGCACAACATTAAAAAGTCCGCATGTATGGGGCGGCATAGAAACAAGGCTTGTAATCGATGAAAATGTTGTGCGCAAAGATAAGCTGAAATTTACTGTACTTGAACTGCCTGAAGCGCGCGGCATAGAAGACCTGGGCTGGATGGGCCAAATTGCAGAAATGTCACAGGCAAATAAGGCGCTTTTGATGCCTAGATGATAATAAAACAAAAAGCGGCGGTATCCGCAGCCAATACAGTATAACACAATTATTATAATAACAAAATATAAAAACAATCAAAACAATTAATATTAATAAAATAGGTGTTTAATGAAAAGAGCAGCGTATCTGAGGAGCATAGCTTTGTTCTTGATAGTGTTAATCATAAATCTGACTGTCTACAGCTCTGCAGCAATGGCTGCAGTTGGAGATGTAAGCAGATCTTTTATAGATATCTCAGTTTCTGGCACT
>JACPBN010000015.1 GCA_016180275.1 Candidatus Woesearchaeota archaeon | reverse complement strand
TTTAATTGTTTAAGGAAAAGTATTTATAGTTTGTAAATGTTAATAAATTTATGGTTGAAAAATATCATAATAACTATAATAAGAAATTAATCCTATTAATAACAATTATCTTAGTAGTAGTCGCTATTCTTTATGTTGAATTTGGGATGAAAGGCACTGGCAGACTTTTTACTAACACAGAGCTTGTAGAGATTGAAAAGCAAAATATGCAAAAGAATGTTGGATTAGGTGTTGGAAATAAGGCGCCTAATTTTATTCTTCACTCATTAGATAAAAGTATTGATGGCAAGGCAGCATTAGATAAAAAAAAAAGCAAAAAAATAACTTTATGGAGCTTTGCTGGAAATAAAGCTGTAATCCTAAATTTTTGGGCTACTTGGTGCGTGCCTTGCAAGGAAGAGATGCCCCTGCTTCAGAAATATTATGACGCAAATAAAGGTAATTTAGAGATTCTTGCAATAAATTTACAGGAAAATGAGCAAATTGTAAATGATTGGACACGCGATTTTAAGCTTACTTTTCCTATCTTACTAGATCCAACTGGCTTTGCAAAGAGATTGTATGCAGTAAATGCCCAGCCTGCTACATTTTTTATCGATAAAGCAGGAATAATCCGCGCAAAAAGAGTCGGGCAGCTTACAGAAGATGAAATACCAGGACACTTAAGGAAGATTTTGTCGGAAGACGAAAGAGAGAAAAGCAAAGATAATAGAGAAATAAACATAAGTGCTGATGAAATCAAATATACCAGCTCTGGCATTAAATATATTGTTGATCCAAAAAAGCTGCTTTCTGGAGGGCCGCCTAAAGATGGCATCCCAAGCATAGATAAGCCAAAATATATTTCTGCAAAAGAAGCAGATAAATTTCTTAACGAGAAAGAGCTTGTGATGGGCATCAATTACAAAAATGTAGCGAGAGCATATCCGTTGCAGATAATGGTATGGCATGAAATTGTTAATGACAAAATTAATGATGAGCCTGTTTTAATTACATATTGCCCATTATGCGGAACAGGAATTGCATTTGAGAGAAAGATTGATACAAACAATGACGGAATTAAGGAAACAGTTGAGTTTGGTGTTTCCGGCAAATTATATAATAGTGATTTAGTGATGTATGATAGGGCAACAGATACTTTCTGGCAGCAAGTTACAGGCAAAGCAATTATAGGAAAGCTAGTAGGAGAGCGCTTAAAGTTACTTCCTATTGATACAGTTGCATGGCAGGATTGGAAAAAATTACACCCAGATACTGAAGTTCTGTCTAAAGATACTGGCCATTTTAGATCATATGGCAGTTCGCCCTATGGTGATTATGATACAAACGAAGAAGTGTATTTTCCTGTAGATAATGTTGATAATAGGCTACATCCAAAAACAATAATCTACGGCTTTGAAAAAGATGGCAAGTTTAAAGCGTATCCAGATGATGAATTAAAAAAAGCGATTGAGAAAGCAACTAAAGCTGGTAAAAATTTTATTGAAGATACATTTGCAGGCATTAACGTAAAAATTGAAAGAACAAATGAAGGAATTGTCAGCGCAGTTAATGCAGATACTGGAGAAGAAGTTGGCTTGATTAGAAGCTTTTGGTTTGCGTGGATTGCATTTAATCCTAAGACTGAGTTGTACAATGCAGAATAAGAGTAAGCTCAAGATAAAAATGTATGTGCATAGCAGCTGCCGCCAATTTAGTTGGCACAAATCCAGTTAAAGAAGCCAAGTTGCGACGGGCAAGGCAAACCATTTATTGATTGGCTAACGCAGAATGCAATTCTCTTCAAATATGTTATATACTCTCCACTGCGTAGAGGAGGAGCAACTTTTCTACCAAACGAGAGAGTGCCAACTGCGGCAGCCGCTTCGTAAATCTTACTATGCATATACAGATAAAAAGATAAACAATATAAATAAGCTAATAATATTAAATACCATGACATCAAAAAAAGGAGTTAAAGTTTACAGCGCTCCAATGTGCAGCAGCTGCGAGAAAGCTAAGGTATTTCTTAAAGAAAACAATATATCATTCAAAGAGATAGATGTTTCTAAAGATAAGAAAGCAGCGATGGAAGTAGTTAATAAAACAGGCCAGATGAGCATTCCCATAATTTATGTAGATGGCAAGTATTTGGTTGGTTTCGATAAGAGTGCGCTGAAGAGTGCACTTGAGCTGCAATAGAATTTCTTTTTCCTTAATCCTAATATTTATCTGCAATATAGCCTATCAGCATTCTCCCAGAATATCTTCTCTTTTATCCCATTATCACAATTAATGCCAGAAATCTTCCAATACTCACCCTGAAAATTCCCCCAGGGATAATCGCTTGCAAACAAAATATTATTTAAGCCTGCAGGATGTTTTTTCTGCATCTCATTTATCAGCCACTCTGGCCCAAATCCCCATGCACCTGAAGTGTCGCAATAAAAATTATATCCAGCTTGCAGCCATTCAATAAATCTCGGAACAAAAGCAATAATGCCTGCTGCAGAATTCCCCATATGAACAAACTGAAATTTTAGCTTATAGCTGTTCCTTTCCCCATATTCTTTAATAAATGGCCCATATGCATTAATAACTGCGCTTTCACTTGCAGTATGCAGATGGATAACAAGATCATTCTTATGCGCAAAATCCAGTATTTTTTCCATCTCTATCCTAAATTTCGGCTTCCATGTTTTTGGATCAGCTGTAGTATGTTCTGGCCATGAATTGTGGCTGAACTTTAAGGCAACGATTTTTTCTCGCAATAAATTTTTTGATGTTTTGCGATTTAATTGTTCATTATCTAATAATTTCCCGGTTAATATCTCATCATTATGTTCAGCAAGCTCTTTTAGAGGAGAAACCCACAGTGCGCCATAGACATTCTCCAGGTTATTATTTTTATTTTTTGCAGTACTTAGTTTTGAATCATTAAGAATAGCAAGCACAGCCTTATTGCCGACTATAAAAGGATATTTAATGTCTGAATTGTAATACGGCACAATTAATGCTTTAGAAACCTTATTTGTCTTCATGAATGCTTTCATATCTTCAGCATTCTTAATATCTCTGCTGCCAAATATATCTACCTCTCTCTGCTTCATGAAATTTATGCCGAAGCTTCCTACATGGAGATGTGTGTCAAAGATGTTTGCCATATCCACTTATATTATGATATAATTTAAAATGCTTTTTGTTAAAGATAACATTTATTAATAGCAATATAAAATATAAGAGGAATAATTGATAATATAATGAAAACAGGTGGCCATAATTACAAAATCTGCAAATAAAAGACAAGAAACAAATTCTGATAAAAATGATTCTCAGTTATACGATACAGTAATAATCGGCGGCGGATGTGCAGGATTGGCTGCAGGCATGTATGCAGGCAGATTAAACCTCAAGACATTAGTCCTGGGAGGAGACCTTGGCGGCACAATTAATTTGACAGATAATGTGGAAAATTATCCTGGCTTTATCCGGTTAACAGGCATGGAGCTTGCAAAGAAATTAGAGGAGCATGCAAGAAGCTACCCAATTGAGATTGTTGAAGAGAAAGCAACAGATGTTTCTAGAGCAGGCAACTGCTTTAATGTAAAAGCAAGCAACGATAAAGAGTATCATGCAAAAACCCTGATAATTGCAACAGGCAGCAAATGGAAGAAGCTAGGAGTGCCTGGTGAAGAGCAGTTTCTGAATCGCGGTGTGCACTTTTGTGCTTTATGCGATGGTGCATTTTACAATAACAAGATAATCTGCGTGGTAGGCGGCAGTGACAGCGCAGCAAAGGAGGCCCTTGTGCTAGCAAGCTTTGGCTCAAAAGTTTACCTGCTTGTTCGCGGCGAGAAATTAAAAGGAGAGCCAATAAATAACCAGAGAGTTGCTGACAATAAAAAGATAGAAGTTTTGACTAAAACAGAAATAAAAGAGATCAAAGGAGAGAAATTTGTAAGCCATGTCATATTAAACAAAGAAATAAATGGCAGCAACATTCTGAACACAAATGCAGTGTTTGTTGAGATAGGGCACATTCCATTAAGCGAGCTTGCAATTAAATTAGGAGTTAAAGTTGATGCAAAAAACGAGATCATAATCAACCGCGAGTCAAAGACAAATATTACTGGCATATTTGCCGCAGGAGATGTCTGCGACACTGTGTTCAAGCAGGCAATTACAGGAGTAGGAGAGGCAGTTGCTGCTGTCTATTCTGCATACCAGTATCTTAACTCAAATTCATCTATAAGTTATGGTGATGAGAATAAATAGACAATGGCAAAACTAGGTCATGTCCACATAAAAGTGCGCAACTTAAAGAGAGCAGAAAAGTTCTACACAGAATTGCTGGGTTTTAATATTACTGAAAAAGTCAGCGATGATTATTCATTTCTAACATTAGGAAAGTCACACCATGACCTTGCGCTGCAGAATGCCGGAGAAAATGCAGAGCTTCCAAAACAGAATCAAGTTGGCTTGTATCATTTTGCCGTCGAGTTAAAGAATGAGAGAGAGCTTGCAAAAATCTATAAGAAACTAATTGACAACAAGATAAAAGTATCTGCAGTTGACCATGGCATCAGCAAATCGCTTTACTTGGAAGATCCTGACGGAAATGGAATTGAAATTTACATAGATACCCGGAAACAAAGCAAGATACAATGGACAGGAAGAACAACTTTGCTTGATACAAACAAACTTCTAAAATTAATTAAGAAATGATAATTGAACTGATATGATAAAGAATTAAAAAAGAAAAAGAAAAAATATCTGCTAGAGAATTTACCTTCTTCCTCGAGCCATCTTTGCTCTTGAAGTATATCCTTGGCCATCGACATAATATAGCCAGCCTTTCTCTCTCTTTACGCCGCATCTACAAAGCACTTCCTGTTTCTTAGAAGTCTTTTTTCCTGCTCTTGCCATCTGAACGCGGGCAGCATTTCCTTTCTTATCTACAAAATATAGAAATCCCTTTTCTCTCTTAACTTTATTCTTGCATAAAACTTGTCCCATTTTTCGCACCCCTCTTAGGTTTTTTATATCTATTCTCAGTAAAAGCATCACTCATATTTAAACGTTGTGCTTTTTCAAGAATTTTTCCCTCGAGAATGAGAAAATATGCCGAAATGAGAGGCAATAACATAAAAATTTATAAACAATCTGCTTATTTTATTGCCTTATGCCGCCGTGGCACAACCCGGTACTGCGCAAACATCCAAAAGATGGCGCTTCCCTGGAATTGGCATAAAAAGCCAACCTTGCTAGGTTGTTTCCTTCGGGATCTCCCAGTTCAAATCTGGGCGGCGGCGTTAGTAGGCATATAGGAACGCCGCTTGTAGCTACAGTGTAGCTACAAGCTATTTATATTACTAGGTATATTACTATTTATATTACTATTTCTTGGAAGATAATTATAGCAAATGACACAATTTTTTAGACAATAATGTCATTTGCTTATTACGAACTGACAACATTTTGTATAAAAATTATTGTCAGTGAGTATAGAATGAAACAAAACATCTACGGCTATGAAAGGCTTCTGGTGCGCTATGAAGAAAGGCTGGAGACACTTGACATCCCAAAAGAAAATAATAAGATAATTATAGACTTTAAGAAGTACCTTTTTTTAAAGCATTATAGCATAGCCAGGATACTCAAATAAAATTTAGTTTGTCATTGCTCATCCCGAGTCAGAAAGATTAATATTGAATAATGAATTGAATAATGAAATATTTAAGCCGAGATAGGTTTAGAACTGGTTATCTATTTTGCAAAAAAGAAACATTTTTAAATGAAATATCAAGTTTTCAAAGATAATATGGGGACTGCATCAGCCAAAACAAATTTAGAAGTGCTTGCCGGAGTAGGTAGTTCTCTGTTTGATGATAGTTCTGTGTTTAGTGTTGCGTTGCTTCAGCAAGAGCTTCCGTTAACCATAAGTGCTCCTGCTTCTTATTACGTGGCGGCACTAAAAGACTACATTGGAGAATTATTTAGAGGATTTTCTGACTTAAAAGATATGATGTCAGATTGGAGGCAGCATTTCTCAACCTATCCTGGCGTAAAGAAATTTAATTCAAGATTGATGAAGCTTGTCAAGACACTGGATGATTTCAAAAAAGATGAAATGGAACTGACAAGATACGGGGGCAATCTCGAGCAGCTTCTGGAGGATGCAGGTATGCATGAATTAAAGGCAGGAGTGCAGCTTTTGACGCATTATGTAATACACGATCTGAAGAAGGCTTTTTCTTCTCACAGTGTATATGCACAGATTCTCAACGAGACTTTAGTTGAGAGGCTTGAAGATTTACGGCAGATGGTGCTGAATCATGGCTTTGAAATCATAGTGAGGCCTGAGATATTGAAATGTGAGCTGCCTAAGAAGATAATGGCCAAAGCACTGACTCCTAAAGATGCGGCAAGAATAGAAGGCATAAAAAGTGCAGTCTACCATTGCTACAGGGAAGCGCAATATTTGCACAATGCAGTTAATAACAGCGGTATTATGGAAAAAGTTGATATATGCCAGGTATTCTCAGAGGCTTTCTCTTATGTGTTCCATGCAAAACACACTGATTTAAAAAAGGATATGGTAGTCAGGACTTTTCCGCAGGGCAGCACAGAAGTAGTCACTAATCCCGGCGCTCTCTATCGTGCTATATATAATCATCTTAACAATATCGCTGAGGAAATACAAAAACAATGCACCAATCCATTCGGCAACGGCATAAAAATAGTGATAGACCCCACACTGTACGAGATCGGTTTGAACATATATCCTTTGAGAGGTTATGTTGTAATTGACATAAGGGACAGGTGCGGTGGCTTTTCGGAGAGTATTTTGAGGAACGGAAACGGATATAAAAGCAGCAAAGGCAACGGAAGGGGCTTTGGCAGGCAACTGGCAAAATATGCCATAACCAGGGTTGGGGGCAAAGTCACAGAAAAAAATCACGCAGGTCCGGTGAGCCTTGAAGACCTTCAGGGAGACTTGACAATGTTCCTAGACAAGCAGATGTTATATAAACACAAGGATAAGTTTACAGTTGGCGCAGCTTATTTGATTAGGATACCGAGAGTGTAGGATGATGAGAAAATGACTGGAGGAAATTGGCAGGAAAGCCTGGATGGCCATGTAGTAGACCTTTATTCAAATACAGCTAAACTTTTTGTAATGAGAGACCAGCGATTTGAGGCTCAGGGTGCTGTTCTTGTTGAAGCGATAGAGAATTCTGTAAGGATAGCAGGAGGTAAGCTTCCGGTAAGATTTCGGCCGTCATCTATGCGCTATAAGATTCAGCCTTTAACTGAGAGGCATAAGTATGAGGCAATTTCGCGCATTGGATCTTATCTTAGGCATAATAAGGATTATGTAGGGCTTAGTTTATTGATGCATGACTTAACAACTATTTTACTTGGTAAAGGAGATGTTTTTGGAGGATTTCTTACAGCACTTAATGCAGCTTCTTTTAGGGATATACTCAACCAACGAGATTTAAGTTTTACCGGTAAATCGGGTTATTTTACTCTGAAATCTCCCGATGAAATAATAATCCCTATTATTAAAAGAGATGCAGTTATCTCTGCCAAAGATGCTGAAGCTGAGTCGGCAGCTAGGGATGGAAAAATAGATCTCGCGATATCCAAGCTGGAGGATTGCCTACAGCATATGGAACAGGTTTATAAAAAAAAATTATCCCGTGAAGCACTTGCATTGGCATTGTATCTTAAGTCAAATATTGGTCTTTTCCATCACCTGTCAGGAAACAGCAGGTTGGCAGTCGAGTCTACATATAATCCTAGCGCTTATGCATTTGATTATGCTATACGGACGGGAATACTGCCTCCTTCTATTATGCATTCTAACTTAGCGGAGTTTCTCATTGGAGTTAATGACATGCATGGTGCATCAGGTCAGGCGGATGTTGCTATAAAGATGCTCCCGGAAAATCCTGAAGCTTATATTGCCATGGCAAAAATCCATCTTAAGAATGGGCAATATTCAGATGCTATGATGAATTTTGCAGAAGCTTTGTTTTATTCCTCATCTAATTTGGCAGAGATATCCGATTATCTTAAGAAAGAACAAGAATCTGCAAGAATTAAATTAGCGCAGACATTAAAAAAGACATCTGATGTGATAGCATTTGATGTCAATGTCTCTGAAACACAAAGAGACTATCAAGCATTGGCTGATATACAAAAGATTGCGCGCGTTAATGCCGAGCACGCCGGATAATCGTTCAAAAAAAGATAATTTGTACTGATGGGATAGCGCCATACCTATTCTTGATGTTCGGTAAGCAGGCTTCTAAATCGGAAATATTCGGCTATGCGTAAGCCGGTGAATTTGCCCAAGAGAAGTGTGGCTATAACCGGTACAAGCACCAGTTCGGGCCATGATAGTAATACGTTATTAAAGTAAGCCCAAGTAATAAAATAGTAGGAAGCAATAACAA
>JACPBN010000014.1:4202-12741 GCA_016180275.1 Candidatus Woesearchaeota archaeon | reverse complement strand
AAACCTATGTAAAATTTTGTTTGTGTTGATTTCATATAAACCACCTCTAATGCAACACAAGAAGTTAGTCCTTAAAAATTCTCATACCATCTTAATACGTACATAAAACCGATATATTTATATACCACCTGCACTATATTTATACCATATGCTACAAAATTATAGCAGATATAGGATATTGCAGGAATTCTTTGATTTCCCTAGAAAGAACTTTCAGATGAGGGAGTTATCAAGGAGAGTGAAATTAGCCCAAGTTTCAGTGATAAATCATCTGAATGCATTGTTGAAAGAGGGATTAATCATAAAAGAAGATGCAGGCATATACCCTTCATTCCGGGCAAATAGGGAGAATGATGCGTTTAAGCTTTTGAAGAAGCAGAACCTTACATTGCGAATTTACGAAAGTAAGCTAATAGAATATCTTGATGATAAGATAAAGCCGAATTGTATAGTGCTGTTTGGGTCTTGTGCAAGAGGAGATGACACAGAGGGAAGTGATATAGACCTATTCATCCATGCAGATGAAGCAAAATTAGAGCTAGAAAAGTACGAAAAGATATTAAAACGAAAGATAAATCTGCTTTTTGAGCCGAATATCAAAACCATTAGCAAGGAATTATTAAATAATTTAGCGAATGGGCAGATATTGTATGGGTATTTTAAGATATTTTAGTTAATAATAGAAAAACTACTTAATGCGAGGTTTTTATGAGAGAATGGGATGAACATTCAAATGATGTTTCAAAAATAATGCCTGATAAGGAAAAGGCAAAGTCTCTGCTCGAGCTGGTAAAACTGCGTGAAAAAGATCTTAAAAATAAGAGCGATGAATTTGCAACGCTTATTATTGAAGGTTATTATGAGCAGATTAAAGAATTAATAACTGCAATAATGTCAATAGACGGCTATAAAACTGTAAGCCATGAGCTCTTAGTTGGCTATCTTGCCAGATTCTACACCGAATTTTCTGCTGCAGAAATATATCTCATAGACCAGCTAAGAAAGACAAGAAATGATATTGATTATAGAGGGATATTAATCAACCCTGAATATCTCAAAAGAAACAAAGCTAACATACTGGCAATAATTGCAAAATTGAAAGAGATTACATCTAATAAGTTTAGAGCATAAGAAGTGGATTACGTTTCATCTTAATTAAGGATTAATAATTCATTTTCCAATTTATCTCGCGCAACCTTTTCTGAAATGGATGTGTTAATAGAAGCAGCATCCATTTTGTTGGCTGCACTTATTTTGTCAAAATACTTTTCAACAACTCCAACAACCTCAGCTCTAAGGTCAAATGCAGTTGCTCTCTTAATCTTAATAAGCAGCTTATCTCCTAAAGAAAATTCATTGTTTGGATCTTTTATTATTACAATCTTGTATGCATAGTTTCTGGCATTCCATGTTTTTATTCCGTCCGGAGAGTAGTCTGAAATTTCATCAATCATCACTTCACCTTGCCAGTTTACCCATCGTTGATTTTTCACTGCGGCAATTTCCCTGTATAATTTGGTAATAACTCTTGTTCGTTCTTTTTTCACGTTGCCATGAATCTGCCCGGGCATCTTTGCAGCAACTGTTAATGCTCTAGGCGCAAATCTTGCCAAATTTATTATCTCAAATTTAATTTCTTTTACAAGATTCACTGTTCCGTTAAAATCTTCCTCTGTCTCATCAGGAAATCCGCAGATTACATCTGTGCTGATAGTTATGTTTTGATGTGCTGCTCTAAATTTATCTATTATTGACTTAAATTCTTCAGCTGTATATTGCCTTTTCATTGCATCGAGTATTTTATTGCTGCCGGCTTGTATTGGAACATGAATAAACTTGAACATTTTTGGATGATTAAAAACTTCAATAATTTCATCTAGCACAGGAAGTATATGTGTCGGATTCATCATTCCCAATCTTACTTTGAAATCTCCTTCAAGAGCAAGAATTTGCCTTAATAATTCCGGCAGCGCAGTAATTTTCTGATGGTCTAACATATACGCGCCATTGTCTTGTGAAGTAAGCCAGATTTCTTTGCAGCCATCTGCAATATTTTGTTTTACGTCTGCAATTATTTCATCTGCTGGAAAACTTAAGACTCGGCCTTTTACCAGCCTAGTTGAGCAGAAGGTGCAGAGATGCGCGCATCCCTGTAAAATTGGAGTTATGCCGACCACTTTGTTTTTTCGTATTCTCGGAAGATTAACTTTAATCTCCCTTTTGTAGCTCATTGCCTCAATTAGGTTGCCTGCAAATGTTTCCTCAACTGCTTCTATGATGCTTTTCATGTTTGTAGTAGAGCATAAGCTTGCATTTGGGATAATTTTTCTTATGTCAGCAATAGCTTCTCTTGGGATGCACCCCGTAATTACGAATTTTTTATCAGGAAATTGTTTGTAGAGGGCTTTCATTGTATCTAGCGCAGTTTTATTTCCTTTTACTGTGCAGATGTTTAGAACAACCATATCTGGAGTACTATTATCTGGCCTGATTGAACCTGCACTCTGCGCCTTTGGGGCATTGCTATCTATGTTATCAACTATTTCATATCCTACTTTTGCAAGCATGCCTGCCATTGCCTCGCTTTCATATGCATTTGCTGTGCAGCCTTGGGTGTGGAAATAGATTTTTTGCATTTTTATAGAGAATAACTCCTAAATGTTTAAAAGAATTTTGGTTTTTATAGGGATATACTCAACCATAAGTGAAATTTCGGACTTAGGCATTAAGGATGCGTGTTACTAAGCTGCAACAAAGGTTTTAGCTATGTTAAAACTCACGAACAAAGTGAGTATATCGGAAAAATAATTACGGCTGAGCATATCTGTGATTATAACTTAAGACAGCACTTTATTTCTAACTATCTTCTTGTAAAAACTCTTATTAATCTTGCCCAGAAGTGCCTTAGATAAACAAAATTAATAAGCAACAGGGAAATTACAATAATTGCGTCATAGCTCTGCCTTATCCAATAATCATCTCTTAATCGCAGCCACATTCCAAATTCATCAAATGTCAGGCCAAGGCCAATGCCGTAGACAATTGCAGTTTTGTAAAGCTTTTGTGCAGTGTTTGCATAGACTAAGCAGTAAAATCCCACCCAGACAAGCAAAAATATGCCATAGCTAAGATGGTGTATGTGAACGCCCTTGATTGTCAAAAAGATATCTGGCAAAAAATCTTCTACTATAAGATATACTATCAGCCTTGCCACTACAAATGTAACTAAGAAACTCATGAGTATGTAGAAGGAAGTTTCTTCTCGCTTAGAGCCAAATAGTCTGTGCCAGATTCTGTGCAATATCATTTTAGACAAATATATAAAATTATTTTTTCGTTAATTGGTTCGAAATATAAATACGCACTCGCCGGGACTTTCAAAGTCATAGCAGCACTGCCAAAACATTGCTATAAACTAATTCGAACCCGGGACCCTCAGCTTAGGAGGCTGATGCGCTAATCCAAGCTGCGCTACGAGTGCATTGCGCTAAGTAAGCCACGTAACAATATATAATGTTTTTGTATTTAAGCGTTTCGATAATATCGTCGACATAGCGTCGATAAAAGAGTGATACTTATGGCATTAAACAAAATACTTAATTCAATCAAGATAAACGCAAGTAAGGGTTACTTAGTTCATTCTCAGATCATATTTAAAGGCGATTTTACTTACATGAGATCCAAAAAATGCCCATTTATTAGTTTACCTAGAGTAATAGGTGATAATGTGATTATATCAATGGCTAGTTAAAATGGCAACTAGACTCTGTCAAACTTGTGGGCATGAATATAAAACTTATGGCAGAGGAAGTAAATCAAATATACCAATAAAAAATTGTGGCCATTGTATAAGAAGATTTCCTGATGAGATTATTAATAATATTTTATTCGAAGAAGGTTTTAAGATGAATAATGACAAATGTAATTGTAACGCATGTAAAAATGGCAGAGCTACTTATCACTATCTCGTCGGTGATCCTACTCTTGATTTTTAATTTCGCTAACGCAACCATAAATCATAATCACTCAAGACGTGATCGTCTGGTTTGGGTCCTCACCGTCTTCCAGACGTTAAACATCAATACACCTATTTCAGTATTGGTTATGTTCAAACGTAATACAAACGTAATACGTTAAGAGAGGTTACTTAGGGAATACATAAAAAATTTTGTAGTAAAACTAAGTAATCTGAGTAAAAGTGAGTTTAAAGTAGTTTATAGATTATTAAAAGCGTCGGTTGATTTTGTCGGTATAAGCCAACAAACACCGAAAAATAATTTTAAAACGTATTACGTTTGTATTACGTTATAAGTTTTGTAAAGCTTTGTGATGGTGTGTAATGGCAAGGAAAGTTTGTGATGTCGAGTATGTGAAATGCAGGATAAGCCTAAGCATGACAAATCACATAGTACGCAGGTTACGCAGCTTTGCAAAGGAACAGAAAGTACCGCTTAGTGAGGTTGCGGAGCGGATATTCATAAAGTTTTTCGAGAAACGGATTAACTCAATAATGGAAGACTTAGGCGATGCAAGAACAAAGGTAGCAATACTTGAATCAAAGTTGAAGCATGAGAAAGAAATGAAGCAATTAGTAAAGGAGTTGATGGCTAATGAGTGAGATTAAATTAACTGATCAGGGTTATGTAAGTATGGTAGTACATCTAAATACTCAGTTACGTAAAGGAGAACTTAACTGGGATAAATATGAAGAAGAAAAAATAGATGCTCATAAAAGATTTATTGAGAGACGAAGGAGGACTGAGAAGAATGAAACAAGATTTGAATAAATTAAGTTTTGAGGAACTGAAAAAATCAGTTGAAGAATTAGATAAGAAAAAAGATACATTAACTAAGAAGAAAGTTGGTGTATGGGAAGTCGGAGAAAATTATGTTTTACGTACGGTTACAATGATCCAAGTTGGCAGACTTATTGCAGTTGAGCAAGATGAGTTAGTATTAGAAGATGCTGCATGGGTAGCAGACGCTGGTAGATGGAAAGATTTTCTTGATGTGGGTAAACTAAACGAAGTAGAGCCTTTTCCAGATGGTAAGGTAATAGTAGGTAGGCATGCTTTGATAGATGCTTGTGTATGGAAACATAAATTATTACGTGAACAAAAATGATGACACAATCAATTTTGAGAAGTGGGTATGACGGGAGCTGGAGCAGGAGTTGGAGCTGGTGCAGGAGCTGGAGCAGGAGTTGGAGCTGGTGCAGGAGCGGGAGTGGGAGCTGGAGCAGGAGCGGGAGCGGGAGTGGGAGCAGGAGCAGGAGCGGGAGTGGGAGCGGGAGTGGGAGCTGGAGCAGGAGCGGGAGCGGGAGTGGGAGTGGGAGCACATAATTCAAATTAAATAATAAATGGAGATGATGTAAAAATGGAATTTAAAGGCAAATGTGAAAAAGTAAGTCATAAACCTATAAATACAAAGAATGGCAGCAAAATAAGCAGCGGTCTATTAGTAAATAGTAGTTGGTATAATTGCTTTGGCGAAATAGATGAAGATGTGACTGGCCATGAAGTAAGCGCACCATATACTATTAATGGTAACTTCAATAATTTCGATAGAAAGAAACTTCTTGTTGACGGAACTGCTTATAATCCAGATGTTAAGGAAGTCAAGCAAACTATTACAGAAGATCAGCAGACTATTACATATACTGAGGAGACTGTTCGCCCTGCAACCAAAAAAACAATCGAACAACATGAAGCTAGCTTTGAATTATTTGTGCAACAAGCAGGAATTAAAGAATTAATGGAACATTTTGGCATAAGCGCAGAACTTGCTTTGCTCTATAAAATCAATGAACGAGTAGCATCATTACTACTTAAGTAAGGAGGAAACAAAAATGAAAATCTACAGACAAGGTGACGTAGTATTGAAAGAGATTAATGATATGCCAGATAATTTAACAAAAGCTAAACATAATATTCTTGCATTTGGAGAAGTTACAGGGCATAAACATCAGTTATTATCTCAGCAGATAGTTGTTCTTGAAGATAAAGCTAGTCAGAAATATGTTCAGTTAAAACAAAAGACTATTCTACAACATGAAGAGCATAAAGCACTTGAAATAGATATAGGTAACTATCAAGTCATAATCGAACGTGAATTTAATCCGTTTGAAGAAGAGATTAGACAAGTGATGGATTGATTACCAATGACAAAACTTGAAAAACTAAATAAGGAACAGGAAGAATTAATGTTGGATGTTAGAGATGAATATATTAGAAAATCTCTTATTTATAATTCGATTAATAAAAAAAAGTTATTTGAGGATATTAAGATTCTCTATAGAAAAATTAATTTATCTATGCCAATAATCTTAGTTGCGAGAAATTGGTTCGAACAACAACTGATGATTAATTTAATTTATTCTCAAGTAGAGTCTCAAGTACGGTCTCAAGTAGAGTCTCAAGTAGAGTCTCAAGTACGGTCTCAAGTAGAGTCTCAAGTAGAGTCTCAAGTATGGTCTCAAGTAGAGTCTCAAGTACGGTCTCAAGTATGGTCTCAAGTAGGGTCTCAAGTAGGGTCTCAAGTACGGTCTCAAGTAGAGTCTCAAGTAGGGTCTCAAGTATGGTCTCAAGTATGGTCTCAAGTATGGTCTCAAGTAGGGTCTCAAGTAGAGTCTCAAGTACGGTCTCAAGTACGGTCTCAAGTAGGGTCTCAAGTACCAAAACTTAATTTTATCTGGCAATATTATGGATTATGGTTTGATACTTATTGGCTAAGTTTTTATGATTATTTTACTAGAATAGGTATAGTTAAATCGGATGATTTTGAATGGTATAAATCATTTTTAACAAATGGGTTTTGTAATATTGTATTTTATGATAAATTTGTTTTTGTTAGTAAGATGCCAAAGATAATATTGAGAACTCCTCAAGGTAAATTACATTCAATGGATAATGCAGCCATCCAATGGCAAGGTAATTATAATAATTATTTTATTGAAGGAGTTGCTTTCGATAAAGAGTTATGGGAAAAAGTTAGAACTAAATCATTGTCTGCAAAAGAGATTTTAGAATTGAAAAATATTGAACAAAGATATGTATCCCTTAAAATATTAGGTGCAGAACGATTATTAACAGAACTTGATGCTAAACTTATTAGCAAGACTAAACGAGGCAATCAATTATATTCAATTAAAAATATCCTAAAAGATAAGGATTTGAAATTGCTCAAATATAAATGTCCAAGCACTATGCGTGAATATGTCAAGTTTGTACCAAATGACATAATAAATGCAGATATAGCACAAGCGTGGTCTTTTAGTTTGATTGAAGATGAATATAAACAATTAATAATTGAATCATAATATTCAATCCCAATGAAAATGTTTTATCATAAATTTAGCAAGATAGAAACAAGTATCAATGAAGATGATTTAGAAAATTGGAATTGTTTGTGCATACATGGCAGCACAGGAAGATTTCAGAAAGGCAAATTACACGTAAAATGTATCCATTATTGGTTTGCAGTGAAAGAATTAGCTAAAAATAAAATTCAGTTGCGAAGCGAAAAGCAAAAACAATATGAGCAAACAAATCAATGACACCAGAACAAGATAGACGACATATTAAACCACACGTATTATTGAGCATAGATGATTTAATCTTATTTATGTTCATAGAAGGAAAAGGTAAAATTGAAATTGGCGATAAAGTCAAGATGCCATGTTATGATCCAGTAATCCAAGCATGTCTTGGTAAGCCAACTATTCAGATATATAAGGGATTTAAACACGGCGAACGAAAAGATGATCCTTATGCTATCTTGTGGCAGTTTTACTGCACAAGCTGCAACCGTGACAGATACTATGGATTGTTCAAGAAACTTATGAAACAAGAATCGCACAAGTATAAAAGAGATGCTTAAATAGTTTAGTGGGAGAAAAAATGTGGTTAAAAACATTAGTGGGGAAGAAGAAAGGTGAAGCAAGATGACTGCAATAATATCTGCCTCGCAGTCATTGCTTCCCTTTTTCATGGAAGAAAGCACGTATAAGAGTGCTTATTGGCAACTTAAGCCAGAGGCTACTGAAATACAGAGACAGCAGATACTTACCTTGCTTAAAGCAAATCCTAGCGGCCTTACATATGCCCAGATAAGTAGGCTTAGCAAAATTAAGCTAAGCAGCGTATGTGGCAGGATCGCGGAACTAAAAATGAGTAGACTAGCGTTTGAGTTTGGCAGGATTAAAGGCGATTGTGGAGTTGCAGTGCAGCTGATCAAAGCATCATGACAGAAGAACTACTTAAGGAATATCATCATGTAATAGGATTACTATGTATCTACTTGACTAAAGTAGATGAGTTAAAAGCATGGAAAGCTATGCTTGAAGAAGAACTGAAGAAACGAGGCGTTAAAATATGAAAATTCAATCATTTATTATCTTCATAATATTACAGATTTTTGTCTATATTTATGCGTTATCTATCCTGATTATTGCTTTATTTGAATTTATTATTTTATGTATTCCTATATTTAATGTATGGTATTGGGGAAAAAAAGTAAAGATAGATTTTCCTCGCTTACG
>JACPBN010000014.1:0-4185 GCA_016180275.1 Candidatus Woesearchaeota archaeon | reverse complement strand
TCGCTTACGCAACAAGAGGAAATGATGAACTCTAAGAAATTTAAAACTACAGACGAAGAATTGACTTATTATTTTAAAGAAATAGCTAATGCAATGTATTCAAGAATAATCGAAGAAAAGACAAGAGCAGGGATTTATCATTATAGATATACTGAATTATGGGATTTGTTAAAAAAGATGAAATTACGTGATAAAGTAATAAAAGAATTTATGAAAGAGGTCAAAAGAAAATGACATTCCACAAATGCGAGAGATGCAATGAAGATGAGTTTTATAAGTTTGTCATCAGGCAAAACAAGATCACAATCTATTGTGTGAGATGCAATAAGCCGACTATAATTAAACTGGTACTAGAATGAAACGCGAAGAAATTATAAAATTATTGGAAAAATCCAAACAATACAAATATCACGCATGGAAAATAAAATTCCAAAAAAAACATTTTGGTATAGCAGATAATGATCTATTGACTTTTGACGGTTTAGTTGAATTAATTTTGAGATTAACAAATTAGGTTGCGAAGCGAAATGGATCAATCAATAATAAACAAATTCCATAGAGAACATGGAGATCAATATAGAAGAGTCTATTGGAATCATATTCAGTTAAATGCTAACATGAAGTTTAAGCACTATGAGTTTGTACGTAAAATATGTGAGCATGTATTTTGGAATTTAGGCATGGATTTTGCTACAGAGTATTATTCCAAATACAAGAACAGGTTTGACATAGTAGTGCCAGAGCTTCCTAAGCCATTTATCGAAGTCATGTACTCAGAAAAACCTGTTCAGATGTCTGCCAAATTAAGTAGGCTGCCTAAAGAACTGCGTGACCAAGTACTCGTATTAGATGCTAAGTATGGTACGTTCGAGGCGAAGGAGCTGTTGTAATAAACGAGGTAAGTAACAATGCAAACGATAAAATTCAGCCATAGGTATTTTAAGATGCCAATTAATATAGAAACCAAAGTTACTTATCTATTAGGAATCCAGAAGATACATTATAATAATTTATCTAAAGGATTCATTGATTTTGACACGCTTTACAATGATAAGGAAGGCAACTTGTTTTATTATAAACTACCTAAAACTGATTTATTGATATTGACATTATTTAGTGACAGTGACCAAAGCCCTCGAATATGGACAACCGTAAGACGCTGGGCACCGCAGAAAGAAGAGTATTATAAAAATTTAGTCGGGCAAGAAGTCAAGATACTTATTGAGGAAATAGAATGAAATGTGTTATTTGTAAAAGAATATTATGGCAACATCCCAATAATAAATATTTATTGAGTTGTCCAAATCAAATATCTAAAAAATGCACTAAAAATATTAGAAATCCAAAATATAAAAATCAGATGTTACTAAAATGAGAAACAAAATTAAAATAAAACAGAACCCTAGATTAACTACACATTATCGACCATTCACAAACAAGGAACGTGTTTTTATCAGGAAAGCTTTTATGATAGATGGAGTGCAAGAAAAGTTTAATGAATGGATAGATAATAATCTGATTTATTGCGAAGATACAGAAAGTTTTGTTCATAAATGCTATGACCAGTTTAAATTTTGTAATGATTATAGAGAAGCACAGAACATGGCTTTTGAGATATTGGATTTGATGCGACTTGAATTTTTATATTGCACTTATGACCATGAAGATATAAAGAAAAGAGTCAAAGAGATACAATATATTACCCCCTTAGAAAGATTGCAACAATCTATTAAAAAGATGGAAGAGGCTAAGAAATGACACAGACAAGCAAAGAAAAAAAAATATTAACAAAAAGAGAATATGATAATTTGTATTTATTTTTGATTGGGCTACAAAGTAAAACTATAAATATAAAAGAAGTGGTTGATTTTATTATACATTTAAAACATAATACAATCCAGTCCGAGAGAGAAGAGATATTTAAGAGAATAAGATTTCATATAAAAGATGCTATTAAAGCAGGAGATTTGACATTTAATTTTAAAATAAAGACAGAAGATGAAATAGATTTATGGATTGAGAATCTACTTGAACTAATAAATTTAGAATTAAAGCAGAGGCTTGGAGTGAAGTAAAATGTGTTATGAATGTCAAGAACAACATGAATTAGGATATGATTGTTATTGCGAATATTGTGATTGTATTAAAGGAGTGAAATAGAAAATGACACTATATAAATGCGGGCACAATCCAATAGTTATACCTACAGATAGTAACCACTTAACATTATCTGCATGGCTTGGATGGAAAGATACTACAGGATTTGATGGTGATAAGACTATGTGTTGGAAATGTTGGTGTGAAAAAGAACTAAAACATCTCAAAGAAACAGGTATTCCGAGATGCTTATATTGCCAAGAGCCAATGATAAACATAGTTGATAGTAGAACAAAGAAAATGAGTAAGTATCTCTGGAAAAATAATTGCAGACATAATACAAAAATGAGGTTGAGCATAGGCTAAAATGATGTTTGAATGCGATGGATGCCATAGAAAGTATTATACTGAAGAAGATGCTTTAGATTGTGAGAAAGAACAGGATATACTTACTATGATGAACTTTGATTTAGCAAAAGAACATCCTGAACAGAAGAGGTTAATTTAATATGGTTTATTTTGAAGATAGAAAAGAAGAATTTGAAATAATAGAATCTGAATGTAAAACTTGTAAAAAAGGCAAATTTTGTGAGTTTAGGCATCCTAAAGTTAAATTAAAACATAAATGCATTATTGAGGAATATCATGCTTGAAATAACCCGACAAGACATACTTACCGAAATAGATAATTACAAAGAATCACTTAAGGACATAGAAAGAGAACTTAAGCAAGGGATAATACCAAAATCACATTATAGAGACATATATAATGAGCTGGTAGGTGAACGAAAATGGCTGAAAAATCTTACGTAAGGTTTAATCTGAAGCAGAGCAGTCAGAAAGGCGGTGGTATAGGTTATGACTTAGAAGTGCAGTTAGTTAAAGGAGATACTAAAGAAGAGTTATTGGATCTAGGCAAGGCTGCAATGGAAACTGCTTTAAGGTTGAGCAAGGAAAAGTTAGGTGGCGATAGCGAAAATGTTAATCTGCAATAAATGCAAGACAGCATGCGCAGAAGCATTCCATCTAGGCGATAAGCTATACTGCTGGCCATGTTATACGGTCGTGATGAATATCCAAAGTGATGAAGAATGATAAAGGTAATATTTGATAAATTTGAATTATATATCTTATTAGTTGGAGGAGTTTATCTTACAATCAATGGGGCAGAAGAAAACAATATTATTGCTCTTTTGACAGGATTGACATTATTTGCTTTATTTATTTTACGAGGTTGGAAGAATGAAATCTTGTCCTACCTGTAATCAGCCACTTATCGCATTACGTAAACTAGACATATACATACATGATCCAGGCAATCTTTGCGATTTAAATGATGGCATACGTATAGATGTAAGTGATGAACGATGCTTTGATAATTTCCAAAAACAGATAGGCAAGCCTAGCATGGAACTAAAGCCAAGCAAATGGCAGTTAATTAAGCAGATTTTTAAAAAGAGCGAATAACTGCCCTATAGTAAATAAGCCTGTTATAAAGACTAATATTGCCAATGCACCGATAGCTCTCGACTTAAATACTTCATGATCAGCTACTTTGCCATTTAGCTCTGTTAAGTGATCATCTATCCTTTTAAAGGCGTTTTTACCATGGCCAAACTCTGTCTGCATTAACTCTTTAATATCCTTTATTTCTTGGCTAACTGATTCTAGTGTTGTTCTTGTCATCTTTCGCTCACGCAACCTTATTTTGCCAATCTAATCCCAATCAAACTTAAGCCTGTACCCACCAATGGGATTACTTGACTAAAAAATGTCACAACATCTAATTGCCCTTGTAATAATTGCCCTGCAGCTAATAAAATCCCGCTCACAGCAACTAATACACCGCCTACTATTCCTTTGCTCATATACCACGGTTTTTCCATTTCTACCAACTCCATTTTATATTTTGTCTCAATCGCCTAATTATAGGCTCTTTAGTTATACTATATAACTTCACTTTTAGTTTTATGTCATTTGTGCCGACGCTAGAATAATTAGTTAAGTCTATCTTACCTTTCTTGAAAGGCACTGTTATATTAGAAGATAAATCAGATGCAAGAACAGAACTATCACTCGCTTTAAGTA
>JACPBN010000013.1:1863-10422 GCA_016180275.1 Candidatus Woesearchaeota archaeon | reverse complement strand
TACTACTGTAGCTAGCAACTATGAGTAGAGGAGGAGCAACTTTTCTACCAAACGAGAGAGTGCCAACGGCGGCAGCTGCTTCGTAAATCTTACTATGCACATACGACCAAAATATAGGGATTCAAGATTAACAAAATTTAGGAAAATAAGTATAGTTCAAGCAAAGATTTATTCTTTAGATTAGATTTATGAGTTACCTCTTTTAGCATGATGATAATAAACGCAAGAGGTTAATATAATTTGCGGTAGGGGGAAGTTAGAATTAGGTTGTCAAAAAAATAAATACAACAGGGATAAGTTAAACGCCCACTGGACATTCTCATGAGGCACTGGACAAACACAGGCAAGGTATATAAACAAGCTTATCTTCTCTATTTTAAGAAAAAGCGAACATACAAAACTTCTAAATCAAGCCTTTCTCTCGACGAGAAACCCTTTTATGAAGTATTTGCCAGGGTCCTCTTTTTCCATACTCTAAATTTGGATTAAATTTGCAAACTTAGGATGTGATGACGATGAAAAAATTCACAAAAATATGGAGAAAATTACCCATTCAAGAGAAGACTAATCTATTAGTTAAGCATTATAATCTTAGTCAAGAAGATATAACTAGAATTAGAAAGATAAGAGATGATAAGAAAAGACTAATTGAAGCTGCTAGGCTGCAGTTTGAATCATTTGGCAACATTCACAGCGATATAACTGCATGGATCGCAGGATACAAAAGTGAAAGTGTTATCAGGCAAAAATTTGACTCTGCATTGCAATTACGAGAGAAATTTATCCATTTTAGGAATAATTATCCAGAAATAATCCCTAGTTGGCAGGACATCAGAAATAACACTAAATTGCCTGAAGAGATGAGTGAAGAGCTTGCGGAAGAAACTGGAATCCATATTGGAAATGGAAATCTACATGCATCTACTGACAAAAACTCTTTTACATCTTATAGGTATAGGATAGATGGAAACCTTATTGATGAAACACTTTATCACGAGCAGTTCATAAGGCCATTGATGAAAAGATTGTATAATTATGAAGGCTTTAAAGTGATTAATGAAAGAAAGAACTCTAGTCAGTTAAATTTCAAGTCAAAGATGATTTTCTTTTATAAAACTAAAATTCTAGGGTTGCCGATAGGCTCAAAAATCGATATATGCATCCCTAAAGTTATTTTTGAGGATGATGACTTTGCAAAAAGGTGTATTGTTGGTATTTTAGATACAGACTTTAGTTTAGCTCGTTGCATGAGAATAACTGGTACTTTAACAAGTATTAGAATTATCGAGCAAATGGATGAGTTATTAACAAGATTTAACATAGAACATCTTTGCAGATTTGCAAATAATTTTGGTGTAATTGATATTAGAAATGAAGGTTCATTAAAGATACTTGAAGAGTGGAAACTTCATAATGAAAAACATATATCAAAATATTTATTGTGGCAAGAATTCAAAAAATATATCCCATATACGCATACAGAAGAGAGACTAGCAGTATTAGATGGCAGATTAGATTTAGAAGAAACTGAAAAAATAAGTAAAAAGAGAAAAGAAGATAAAATAAAGATACGCCCCGGGCCAGACGATCGAAGATCAACAATTGAAAGTTAATCTTTCTCGAACTGGCGACCTCTAACGGCACAGCAACAAAAGCTGACTGCACTTGCGGTGTCTAGATAAGCCAATATAACAGCATCGTGGTTCTTTTGGAACTCGCACGCTCTACCGGCTAAGCTACCAGGGCGCATGACTTAAAGAATAAGCCGATAATTTATAAATGTTGCGTAGAAAAATTAATAAAGATTTTACTTCTTCGTCATATCCACAAGCTCAATCCCAATCTTCTGAGAAACATCAAATATTCTTTGATCCCTATAGAACTCTCCAAACACGATCCTTTTGATTCCAGAATTTGCTATCAATTTAAAGCAGCTCCAGCAGGGAGATGCAGTTGTGTATATTGTTGTAACATCTTTTTCATTATTATCAGAATTTATACTGTTGATATTCACTCCGTGCTTTGCTGCCTGTATTATGGAATTAGCTTCTGCATGTATTGTTGCGACGCAATGATCATTCTCCATCATATGGCCTGCGTCATCGCAGTGCGGCATTCCTCTAATAGAGCCATTATAGCCAGTAGAAAGGATAGTCTTGTCTCTTACGATTACTGCGCCTACATGCTTTCTCTCGCAGGTGCTTCTTGTTGCTGCCTGCTTTGCAATGTTCATGAAATAATCATCCCAGGTTGGACGTGACATAATTAAATCCCTCTTAATACTATCTGATAAACATAAAAATAATTATTGGTTTATAAGTTTTGTTAATTTTTATTTTTTAATCGCTTTAATCCTATTAAACTCCTTCACAAACTCCTCATAGCTCTTCATAGGCCTTGAGCACATTGTTCCATAGCAGATATATATAGTAGGAGTTGATTCAACTGTATATCCATATTCTGCAAGCTCTTTCTTATCTTCCAAAGTAAGCAGCTTAACACTTTTGCGCGGATCATATGCTGCAAGAACCAAATTTAACAATTCTTCAACTTGATTTTTCTTCTTTGCAACAATTACTATCTTAATAGGAAACAGGTAATGCTCTAAAGCAAGCGCATAACCTGCAGCATTAAATCCATAATGAGTAAAATCATGAGTAAATGCTTTTAATATGCCTGCAGCAGTTTCATGATATTCCTCTTTTGCAGTAAATGAGTATAATCTAACCAAACAATCTGCAAGAAGTGAATTATCTGACAATGATTTATCTGGAAATTGTAGATAGCCGACGTCTTCCTTGCTAATTGTTCTATCACAAAATGCTTTGTCATCTTTGTCATAGAAATTTGACTTAATGTAAGCAGATAATTTTTCAGCATCCGCCAAATACTCTTTATCTTGAGTTACCTGAAATGCGCCTAATAATGCGCATAGCATATATACCTGGTCAATTAACAATCCTGAATGAGATTCCAGATCAGAAGAATAGAGTTTATTTTTACTATATTTGTTGTCTTTCATCTCTTTCCTGCCGAGTGAATAATGTATAAATCCTGCAGAAACATTGCCGGATTTATTTGCATTGTTCTTATACAGATAGCTTAACGCTGCAAGAGCAGCCTCTGAATACTTTTTGTCATTTAGCACAACAGATGCTCTTAAAAACCCATTAATCATCTGGGCATTTAGGTTAGTAAAAATTGTCTTGTCAACAGATGGCCTTGATAATTTCTTTCTCTGTTCTTTTGATTTTTTATAATATTCTTCATCTGCATCCTGGCTTGCATAGAAAACTTTAGATTTTGCATCATATAAAGTAGTTTGCACATAAGTTAGTGTCTGAATTGCAATGTCCTTAAATTCGTTTCCAACAGATTCTCTCAGTAGCTGATGTGCATTTAAATAATTCCTGATTAATTCTGCATTGCTTTCTGCCATTTTTTCATAATGTGGGAGAGCCCAATCTTGTGTCACAGAATAACGGAAAAAGCCTCCTTCTATCTTGTCAAAGATGCCTAACATGCCTTTTAATGTCTGCTTTGCGATCTCTGTGTATTTTGTATTAGCTGCCAGTGCAATGTCGTCTTTGGCTGTATTTTTGCTGCACTGCAACAAAGCAAGCTCAACAGCTTCTGTTACAGGAAATTTTGGCTGTGTTCCAAAGCCACCGAATGTTGAGTCAAAATTTGAAGTTAGAAATTCACTGATCTTGTTAACTGTATTATAGCTTAATGTTATTTCCTTCTCTGCTGTTACTTGTTTATATGCTGTTACTTGCTTATATGCTGTTATTTGCTCATCTGCATTACCTACATTATTCAATTTTTTTGCCTGCATTGAGGTTTGCTTTGCCTCCGCTTCAGTCTTTAGTGAGTTATAGAATGTAGATACCTGCGCAAGAAGATGCAGCATCTGGTCTTTTGGAAGATAAGTATAGCCTGTAATTACTTTGCCCGTATCTGTCAGAAATGCAGTTGTAGGAAAGCCACCAAAATTATACCTGTCTCTAATATCTGGGCGCCGGTCAATATCCACTTTAACTGCAACAAACTTAGAATTGACAATATCTATTACTTGCGGATTTTCGTAAGTATCATGGTCCATCCGATGGCACCAGTGGCACCATACAGCACTTAAATCTAAGAGAATTGGCTTGTTTTCCTTTTTTGCAAGTTCAAATGAGCTCTTGCCCCAAGACAGCCAGTTTATCTGTTGTATTTTTAATCTGCCTGTTTTGGAAGGATTTTTTTTAAATTGAATATTAGCTGAATTATTTAGGATTAGATTTTTTTTATTCTTACTCTTTTTTTTAATTTGTGTCTTTTGTTCCATGTACTAAAAGATATTAAGTAAGGTATATAAATAGTTATAGTAAAATAATTATTAAAGATTAATGGAATAAGAAAATAAGTTTTATACTCAACAATAATAGAAATAACCACTAAACCTTAATCCACAAACTCAATGCCCAATTGGCTTTCAATCTCTTTCTTTTTCTTGTCAGTGCCTTTTTTACCGCGCCCTAGAATCTGCGCGCTTTTAACGCCTGTAACTATCAGCATTGCTCTTATGGTTCCCTCAAGATCATCATAAATCTGCGCACCCCAAATTACTCTGGCATCTTCATCCAATCTTTCGCTTACTGCTGCTACAATCTGCCTTGCTTCTTCTAATGTCATGTCTGGACCGCCGGATATATTTATCAATGCGCCGTTTGCACCAGAGATATCAACATCTAAGAGAGGATTGCTTATTGCTTTCTCAACTGCTTCTTTTGCCCTTGTTTCAGAGTCACTTTCGCCAACGCCGATCAAAGCAACTCCGCCGCCTGTCATTATTGTCCTGATATCAGCAAAATCCAAGTTAACTAAGCCTGCTTTTGTGACCAGCTCTGCAATGCCTTTGACAGCATTAGTTAAAATTTCGTCTGCTACTTTAAATGCAGTGTGTAACGGAAGATCAGGGGCTAGCTCGAGTAATTTATCATTAGGGATAACAATTAAAGTATCAACCAAGCCTTCTAATTTTTCCAAACCATAGATAGCGTTTTCATATCTTCTGTTGCCTTCCATTGCAAAAGGCATTGTAACTATTCCAACTGTCAGTGCGCCCATCTTTTTAGCAACCTCAGCAACAATTGGCGCGCTTCCTGTTCCTGTGCCGCCGCCCATTCCTGCAGTTATAAAGACCATGTCTGCTCCGTGCAATGATTTCTTAATGTCAGCTTCCTGCTCGCGTGCAGCATCTTCACCTACTCTGGGGACGCTGCCTGCGCCTAAGCCATGGGTTGTCTCTCTGCCGATAAGAATTTTTTTTGTTGCGCTTGTATAAAGTAAATCCTGGGCATCTGTGTTAATGGCAATTGTCTCTGCGCCTTCTATGCCAACTTCTGTCATTCTATTAATAGTATTATTGCCTGCTCCTCCGCATCCGACCACTTTTATTTTTGCAGTCTGGACTGCGAGCATAGCTTCTAACTCTGCATCTATCTCATGCGCAGTGATTGCATGGTCAACATACTTAGGATTAGATTTTGGGTCTTTAAATGGGCGAGAAACCTGTACTGGAGCAGTTGGCTGCACTGGCTGTAGAGTATGGATATTAGATGCACTTGTTTGTTCAGAACTGAAATTACTTTCTGATTGATTGATTGCAGAATTAACACTTTGCTGCTCAGAATTTTGCTGTTGGTTAAATTCATCCATCTCTAAACACCTTTTAACTTAATGATATTGCCAAATCGATAATTGATGACTATAATTACAATATAATCACATAAGATATTGCATTGAACCTGTTACATGCACTATAATATTTGCCTAATATTTAAAGGTTACGCCTCTGGAATAGTTATTTTGCTGCAAATTCTAATTTTTTTATTTCAGGCACTACATTTCCTAATTCTTTTTCAATTTCTGCTTTTATCTCAGTGGTAAGCGCATCTATTAATTGTTTTTCAACTTTAACTGTTGCAGCTTTAGTTGAATCATCTATGCTGACAACAGAATTCTTCAGGTCATATTTCATGCGCAAAAATGCCTTGACTTTCTCTGCTGCATTTTGTATGATACGAGAAACTTTTACAGTGTAAACAACATCCTTGCTCGCAAAAGGATGATTGAAATCAACTATCACTCTTCCTCCGGTGACTGTGGTAATTGTACCAAGAGTACCGTCAATATTGACTTGCAAACCAGGGGATGGATTAACTTGGTCCTTTGTAAAAAACTTCAATGGAATTAACTTAAAGAGTTTAGCATTTTTCTTGCCAAAAGCTTCCTCTGGCTTGAGCTCAAAAACATATTCATTGCCTACTTGCTTGCCAACCAGCTTTTCCTCTAATTTAGGCAGTATCTGCTTATGCCCAAGGCAAATTATGTACTCGCCATAAGGCATCTTTGGATTATAAATTCCGGAAGATTTTGCTGTTTGTTCGCTGCTTGTGTCAAACACTTCATTGCTTTCCTTCAGTTTTGCTGTAAATTCCAGCTGCACAAAATCGTTTTGCTTTAATTGCTGAGACATTGAATCACCGGTTTTTATTATCTATCATAAAAATTTAAACAACTAACTCTTAATTTTATTCTCTGCTTTAAATAATTTATGGATTTTAAGCACAAAATAAAAAGTGAGTGATAACAACATAAAAGCCAAATCGCCTGCCATTTTTTGCGAGCACTTTTGGAAATAACTAAGCAGGGTAGGGCTGGGCGGTAACGGGAGTGTACGCATGCTAGTCGTCACAAAGAAGAACAAAGTCACTTAAGCAAGCGAATAAGCACAATGTTCAGGAAGCACAACCTATCATCTTAACTACACCAGTGCTCGCAGGCAGGCGATTTGGCTTTGTAGAATATCAAAATCACTCACAAATTATCTAGTGTTGGATTTTAAGTTGGCATAGTTAATATTTTCAAAAAAGCCTAAACTAAAAGAATATCAAAAACTTTCTTAATCTCTTCAGCATCATGGCCTAGCTGAGTGCCTGCTTTGAGGTAATCTTCTTTAGTCAGGATTTGTGAACATTTTTTCAGGCTGCTTTTTTTGAGATATTGCAGCAGATCAACTTTTTCAGGGGTTAAGTCCGTATACCAAGCCAAAGCAAATGCATCACAAATATCCTTGACTCGCTTGTGTCCCTTATCTCTGTTTGGAAGGGAATTTATTTTCATTGCCAAGATAACCTCTGGTTTTGGAAGCAGAAGTTTCTTTCCGAACTCTTTCAGGATAATATGCTCTTTTTTTTCGAATGCAAACTTCAGCAAAGGCTCATCGACAGGATTAAACCCAAATACTTCCCTAAAATTATCAGGGATTACATCAACGATCAAGTCAACATACATAGGGAATATGAAATAACTAGGAACAATCTCACCTTCTTTTATTTTCTCTTGTGTTTCTGTATGGATTTCTTTCACTAACCTAAAGCTTAATGGCTTAAACTTGAGCTTTTCTGTCAATGTTTTTATTGACTGCATTAAGGCAGATTGCTCCATGTTAGCGCCCATACTAAATCCTAAATCAATATCTCTGCTCCCTAGATATGGCCTTCCTTGAGCTTTGCTAAATTTCTCGTTTACATGAAAGAAAACTGCCCAGCCGCCGAGCATGCAGATAGGCTCTTCCAGGCTGTTGATTACCTCTTTCAGATACCTGTACGATGCCCTTGTTTCAAATTCTTTATACATCATATCCTCTTCATTAGCATTTCAGCTGCTTCCTGGCATACAGCGCCTTCATTTGTCAGGTCAACTATCAGCTGCGGCAGTGAAACTATAAAAAGCCCATTTATCTTTCTTTTTCCATGCATAACATGGCAATCTTTTATTATGATCCTAAAATTTCCTTTTCCATACAGCCCATGCTTAGTTATCAGGCTATGCCAACTCTCAAGGTCAGATTCTTTTATGTATATGTCAATGCGTGACGGAAAAAGATAATGCTGTACGATGTTTTCTGCCTGATATGTTGTCAGAGCATAGTCTAATTTAGATTTTTTCAAGAGCTCTAACGGCTCTTTCACCATATAACTCCTGAATTTTCTTGGCTTTTCAGAGATGTTGATCCAATATTCCAGAAGCTTTTTTCTGTTGCTTGGCTTTGTATCTTTCACAAGCTTCTTCATTTTCAGCTCTTTTAGAAAAAGTATAACCCATTGCCTGGTGCATCCTGCCTGTTTTGAGATTTCACTCTTGCTGAGAGCTTGCTTGCTGTTAAGCAATACCCTCAATATCCGTTCCCTTTTATCGCCTCGCATGCCATGTAAGTATCATAACTAGTATATAAAGCTTACTTACATGTAAGTAATAGAGGCAATTAATAAAGGATAGTTTAGGTAGATTTTAAGGATAGGTGGTAACTAGAGGTATTTGTAGAAAGGATGTAACGAAGGCTGAACATAATTTTATAATACAACAAAAAACATTAATTTTTTCATATCCTTACCTAATAAAGTTATTACTAGATAAACATTCCGTTCAAAATTTTTTTGTGTTATTCAAAAGCCATTTTCTATATGTAATTTTTCATTCTTAACAATGACATACGAATACCACTAC
>JACPBN010000013.1:0-1854 GCA_016180275.1 Candidatus Woesearchaeota archaeon | reverse complement strand
ACTTAAATACCCTCAGAAACCTAATCAGCTCTTTTGCTTTCTCAAACTCTAAAAACTCGTCTTTCTTTATTATAGGAATATCTTCCCTCATTTCCTCTCTAAAAAAAGCCGGATTTTTATTGTCATAGATGATTAGATTATCTGCGCCCACGATCCTTGAGATAGACCTTAGCTGCTCTGCTTGTTTGTCACCTAATTCAGTCAGGATTATCTCTTTATCCAGCTTAGCAACAACATCAAACGGCGCTTTATGGGTTTCAATTGCCTTAAAGCCTAATGCTGAATATTTTTTGCTGATCTCTGAAGCAGAAGTATTTTTGTTATGAAAGTCTTTGCGCAAGTTATCTATTGAATGACAATTAGTATTGGAGTGAGGATTAGTATTGGAGTAAGAATTAGTATTTGGCCGAGAGGTTGCATTATGCCCAAAACTCCCAGAATCTTTTCCAGAAATATTTGCACTGAATATATCTACCTTCTCAAAGATCGCATTCCCAAGCGCATTAAACACTTTTACTGCATTTGTTAATGTTAACTGTGAATTTTTTGTTTCGTATTTTTCAATAGTTTTTCTTGACAAACCAATTTTCCTTGCAAACGAATTCAGAGAATAACCTTGAAGTTCTCTTGCTTGCTTGAATTTTAGATGGTTAATGTTAGCAGTTATTCCTGCTTGATTGCTCTGCAAGAATGGATACCTATTATCAATTGCGCTCTTAAAAGATGTAAAATTGAGAGTATAAACGCCATGCCTTGTATAAACAACATTATTCTCAAGGCTAAAATAAGCCTTGTCAGATATTATAACAGGCGAAGCCTGCAAATATGAGCTGATTACTTTCATTTCCTCAATTACAGAATGCGATAACGAATTAGCATCCTCAATTATTTTGATTAAGAGTATTCTTTCATCCAATCTTGCAAGTATGTCAAAGCATGTTCTAGTGAATGATTTTAGAGTATAACCTTTCCTCAACAGAAAAATACTTACTTCTTCCAATATATCTTGCTTCATAACCAAAAATAGAACTAAGGAATATAAAAATGTTTGTTGAGAACCTGGATTTTTAGGTATATTTTAACGGCAGTATAATTAATTATCAATGGCCGCCGCCATGCGCACCTGCATGCGCTGGCTCTGCATGTGCATCTCCATATGCCTTGTCTTTTGAACCTAAAGCAATAGAATTATACAGATATTTTGCGCCGTAATACAAGCCTAAGCCAAATGCTCCGCCTAAAATAATCGGTGCAGCTATCAAAGGCGAAAAAGCCAGATATGCTATTCCTGCGCCAGAGCTTGCTGCTATCGTAGACGCTACCATCTGCTCTAATCCTGAACCATCAGAACTTTTTCCATGGCACTCTTTTCCATACTCTGCTCCATGCGCATCTTTATGTTCTTCGCCCATCTTGAGATAACAGTTTTACTCCATATTTTTATATTTTCCGATAATTAAATTTAAATACAGACTACGTTTACCGTATTTGATTTAAAGAAATATCATGGAACGTCAATATGCAATGATTGGAGCTGTAATTAAGCCACAGATGTTGGATGATGTAAAAGAACGATTGGAAGGGAGAGGCTTCAAGGGGTTTACAGTTACAGAAGTTAGAGGCTTCGGGGAACAAAAGGGCCATCGTGAATTGTACGCAGGCTCACAATATACAATTGATTTTCTTCCTAAGATTAAATTAGAGATAGCTGTTACCGATGGAGCAATAGACGATGCAGTAAATTCTATTTTACAAACTGCACGAACTGGTTCGGTGGGTGATGGATTAGTTTGGGTTGCACCTCAACCTATTTCTCCACTCTCAATTAGGACTGGCAAACCCTATGAACCTCCT
>JACPBN010000012.1 GCA_016180275.1 Candidatus Woesearchaeota archaeon | reverse complement strand
CAAGTGTAGAGGAAGCACAACTTATCAATGTATCCAGCGAGTGCTCGCAGGCTGATGCTTTGGCTTTGAACAAAAATCACTCACTTTTGCGACAGTGCCTATTATATCATGCTTGTGCTGGGCCGTGACATATATCACTAGTCAAAATAAACAAGCAAAATTATGGAGTAAATATCAGCAGGTTTCTTGCCTTTTAGGCTACTATGTGGTCGGAAATGATTATATCTCATCCTAAATAATTCTAAATCATTGTTACATAACTTTAATTCTTCGTCCATAGTTTTGAAAAGTCTTTCGACATTACCGTTTGTGGTAGGACTATGGATTTTTGTTCTTATATGATGCATTTCTCTTCTTCTGCACCAGATATCAAATCTGCTATGCTTACTGTTTAATCCGTATTCTCCACCATTATCTGTTAAAATTTGTTTAGGTTTTCCATGTCTCTTAATCAAATCATCTAGAATTTTAGTTACATTATCTGTTGTGACTTGATTTAATTTTATTAACTAGTTTGTTTTCTTTTTCCATGGCAGAGTGCACTCTCCGCCCTGCCTCCGAACAGTGCTATGCCTTGTGAAGGGGCTTTTAATATTAAGATTTTTTACTAAGCCTTATCCACAAAAACATTAATATACAACATCATACTTCATCTTCTTCATGAAAAAATGGGTGCATAAACTAGAGGTGTTGGTAGATAAGGCTATTTTGCCATGCATTGCAGTATTGCTAGTCCTAATTGTTCTCGAGCTTTTTTTTAGAAGCATTGCAGAGCATTATGCTCTTTACATAGAGATTGCAGATTATTTTATTGTTGCAATATTTGTTGCAGATCTTGTGTTCAAGTATCTGCGTGTCAGGCAGATCCCATTATTTATCCGGACATATTGGCTTGACATACTTTCAGTATTTCCGTTCATATTATTATTCCGCGCATTTGAAGGTATTTACGGATTATTTGCTGCAGCTGAAAGCTTGGAGACATTTGGAAGCCTGCAATCTGTATTTCACGAAAGCCTAGAAGTTGAAAAAGAAGTAGCGAAAATAAGTGAGGAAGCAGGCAAAATAGGTAAAGAAGCAGCAAAGATCGGAGAGGCTGTAAAAATAGGCGAAGCTGCGAAGATTGGAAAAGAATCTGAGTTGGTTGCCAAAGAAGCAGGTAAGATTGTACAGGAAGCAGAAAATGCCGGCAAAGTTGCAAGAACAGCAAGATTTGCGCGGTTTGCAAGATTTTTGAGGATTTTTCAGAGATTCCCAAGGCTGTTGAAAGCAGTCAGTTTTTTTGAACATCCAACAGGTAAGCATCATGTTCATGAGTTTATAAAAACAAGGAATTATTAACTGTTGTTGGAATACTTACAGAATAAAAATGGAAATCAATTAAAATAATGCCTCTATCCATACCTATCATGGCAGAACCAAAACACCATATTTTTCTTATCTCAGACGGCACAGGAGAGACTGCAGACACCTTATGCAGGGCAGCATTATCACAATTCGATACTAATAATGTTGAAGTCCATAAAATCACTAACATCAAAACAATAGTTGCAATCCTAAACACAGTTAAGGATGCTGCAGAGCATAATGGCATAATATTTTACACAATAGTTGCAGAAGAGCTTGAAAGAACATTGCTAAAAGAATCAAAAACGCACAAGGTCAAAGCAATCTCTTTATTAGGGCAGATGCTGAAATCCCTTGCAGAATTCTTCAAGACAAAGCCAATCGCCAAGCCAGGCGAATTAAGAAAAATCAATGAAACATATATCAAAAGATTAGAGGCTATTAATTTCACAGTAAAGCATGACGATGGTCAGAGATTGAATGAATTATCACAAGCAGACATAATCCTTCTTGGCGTCTCAAGAAGCTCAAAAACACCAATCAGCATTTTTCTTGCGCACAAGGGCTATAAAGTCTCTAATATCCCTCTAATGATAAACCAAGAGCCGCCTAAAGAATTACTTGATGCAGATCAAAAAAAAGTTTTTGGCTTGATTGTAGACCCTGAATTATTACAGGGTGTAAGATTTCGCAGATTAAAGCAGTCTGGCCAAGGCTCTTCTAAATATGCAGATCTGAAGCAAGTTTCTGAGGAGATAGAATCTGCCAGAGCACTATATTCCAAAAACAAGAGATGGCATATCATAAACATAACTGGTAAATCAATTGAAGAGGTTTCCAATGAGATAATTGGGTATCTTTCATGATTATTATTTTCATCATCCTTATAAAAACAGTATATTCTTTGCAAAAATTTACGAAGCAGCTGCCGCAGTTGGCACTTACTTTGATAATATTATTAGTTGCTCCTCCTCTACAATCTGTTAATAGTTCTGATGATAGAAGAGCATTGCGTGTCGTGTAAGTTGATCTGTAATTAGATTGTATTGCCCGTCGCAACATTCTCTTTGTTTCTAAATTCGTGCCAACTAAATTGGCGGCAGCTGCCATATCTTTTACTAAAAACATAAACATATTTAAATAAAATAAGGATTATACAATTATTATGCAATCCACAATCAATCTCAAAGAAAAGCTTGGTGAAGGCTATATCCAAGCTAGAGTCATCATTGAAGTTCTTGGAAAGCCAAAGGACCATGTTGAGGAGACGATCCGCGGCTATGTGCAGAAGATAAAAGATGAAGAAGCAGTTTATATAGTAAAAGAGAATTTTGAAGAAGCGATTGAAAAAGATAAGCTCTGGAGCACATTTGTCGAGCTAGAGATCCTTGCAAAAACAATCCAGGATTTGATTGGATTTTGTTTTGACTATATGCCTGCCAGCCTGGAGATCCTGGCACCTGCCGAATTTAAGTTAAAAGATGTAGAAATCTCTAATTTCTTAAACGATCTTCAGCTGAAACTGCATGATGTAGATATGAAAGTCAAATACTTAAAGACAGAAAATGACTTCATCAAGCAGAATATGGCAAGGCTATTGCAGAATTCCGTCTCAATTTTGCTTTCAAGTTCAGAAAGAGATTTAAATAACCTAACTTCACTTACAGGGATAGATATAAAAGAGCTGGAAACATTTTTAGAGCAGCTTGAGCAGAAAAACATCATCATAAAAAAAGAAGGTAAATATTCTCTAGTCGAAAATGGATGAGCAAGTATCAGAACCAAAAGCACAAAATACGAGCCAGCAAAAAACATCCTCTCAATTACCTTTGCTATTAAGGATAGAGGCTTTATTGTTTGCAGCAGCTAGGTATGTTACTATAGAAGAGCTTTCCAGCCATACAAACGCATCTCCGCAGGAAATAAGGTCAGCGATAGAAGAGCTTAAAAAACAGTTTACAAGCAGCAACACTTCTCTTAATCTTCTTGACCAGCAGACAGCAGTAAAGCTTAATGTCAAAGATGAGTATTTGCCTGTCGTTCATAAAATAATCCAGACCATAGAATTTGAAAAGCCTTTAATGCAGACTTTGGCTGTAATCGCGTGGAAATATCCAGCTTTACAGGCTGACATCATAAGAATTCGCCATAATAAAGCATACGATCATCTCATGCGCCTTGAAGAACTTGGTTTTATCAACAGAACCAGGTATGGAAGAACTAAAAAAATTAATCTGACGCAGAAATTCTTTGAATATTTTGATCTTCCTAGCAGGAAACAGGCTCAGCAGGCTTTCAGGGAATCATTGCCTGATGAGATCAAAAATCAGGTTGAGCAGACTGAAAAACAGATAGAAGAGACTGAAAAAGTGATTGAGGATGCAGCAAAATTAAAGCAGCTGCAAGAAGAAGAAAAGAAAAAGGAAGAGCAGGAAGTTGAAAGGGTCACTAAAGAGCCGTTGGAAGTTTATACTGCAGAAGCTGCAGAAAATTTAGAACAAGGGGCACAACAGCATGAAAAACAACAGCCTGGAGCAGTGCAAGGTCCTAAATCAACCCAAGTTTCAAAATTCAAAGTAGAAGACGAGTTGGGCAGAACTGTTGAATTAGAGGAATATGAAGAACAGCCTGATGGCAACAAAGACTTTGAAGAAGAAATACAAGACAAAACTCTGGAACAGCAGTATACAGATTCATCTGCGCAAATCTTTGCTGATACTAAATTTTCTAAAGAATCTGCGGGTGCAAATGCTGAAGAAGAATCATCTTACAAAGAGCCTGAAACAACAGTTGCAGAACCAACAATAAACATTTCAGATGAAGAAGTAGATAAAAAGGTTAACGCATTACTAAACTCATCTGATGGCATTGGCTCATTGCATAAAGAAGATCTTTCAGAAGAATGGGGCAGCCAAGAGACTAAAAATACTAAATCTACAAGCGATGAAGAAGAGCCAGAAGACGAAGAAGAAAAAGAAGAGGAAGCAGAGTATTCAGACATCAATGAAGATTCTGGAGAAGAGGACATTGAAGAGCTTCCTGAAGAAGACAAAAAACAAGAAGATTGAATGCTAAATATCAGCTCATCATTTTATCCTCATAGATTATATCATTAAAAACAACAAAACAATAAGGCTACACAAATGTTGCTTCTATTACTAAAATGCTCGCGCTGCAAAAAAGACATGAAATATCATTCTGATATTAGCAAAGAATTAGCCAGTTCTAAAATCAAAAGATGTGTATATTGCGGGCATAGTTTTACTATTAAAAACAATATAGTGCGGGAATTGAAATAATAAATCGTTATAGCTAAAGCAAAATGATACTCTATTGTGTTATATCTGTCATGGACAAATCCCTCCGACACATATTTATCCTATATAACTAGAAATAATACTTATTTAAATAGAATTATATTTTTTTATATCAATTTAAATGAAGAAAAACAAAAAACTTTATATATAATTTACTTATTTAGATAGAAAATATACTGCTATAGATAGTTAGATATAGTTAGATCTGAAAAGAGGTGTTGTCCATGGTATTAGCCAGAGAGACAAGCATAGAACAGCCATTATCTGAAGCCCTAGATCCTGAACTCAAGCAGTTTACACTCTTATTTAATAAGCTAAAGCAGAAATATTCTGGGCATGCGCTTTTAAAGATGCTGCAAGCAGAAAGATATTTTATTCCATGCAGTATTTTTAATTCTAAGCTTAGTTCTCTGGAAACAATTGTCAAATATCTTGTTGAAAATGAAAAACTTACATTAAAAAAAATTGCGCAGCTCACTGATAGAACTAACAAGAACATCTGGCAGGCATATAATTCCAGCAAGAAAAAGCATCCGGAATGGTTTAATAAGTCTTCTGAAAATAAAATCTTGCTGCCATTAGAAATATTTGATAAAAATTCTTCTCTGGGGGCATATACGTCTTACTTAACTGTTTTTGAACAAATTGTATTATACCTAAAAGATAATACTAAGCTATCCTATCATGAGATAGCTCTTGCATTGAAGAGAAATGACCGTACAATCTGGTCAATTTATCAGAGAGCTTCTAAAAAAATAAAAACAGCAGCCTTTATATAACAAAAATATCCACTTCAATAAACAAGAGGCTGTGATTTAAAAAAATGCATGAAAAAGATTTCTCAGAAAGACTAAAGAAAGAGCTTGCAAAACGAAGGGCAATGCACGCAAGAAAAATCTCGCATGAGATGGGCGTGTAAAAGACGTAAAATATTAGTTCTCTCTTTCTTAAAAATTATCCAAAATAAAATAACTACTAAAATACTTTCTTCTGACTTAAAACACATTTAAACTAATTATATCCGCATTTTAACACCACAAAGCATATAAATAGGCAATAGTTATAAATTCTCGAATAAACACAAAAATTATAGCAAAAAACAAAATATTTTTGCTGAAAAGCATCTGAAAGTTTCTAAAAAAATGGAAGAAAACAATCCACAAAATAGAGAAAATACTCAAACAGATCCCAATACAGCACAAAATAATTCTCAACCTAAAGATGCTTCTGTTTCAGCAAACAAGACTCCTCTTAATGAAAAGATAGTTCTTAGAGAGATAGAAGATGAGATGAAAAAATCTTACCTTGATTATTCAATGAGCGTCATTGTCGGAAGAGCACTGCCAGATATAAGGGATGGATTGAAGCCAGTGCATAGGAGAGTATTATTTTCAATGCATGAGCTTGGGTTGATGCACAATAAAGCATTTAAAAAATCTGCTAGAATCGTAGGAGAATGTTTTGTCAAGGATACATTAATATTAACAGATAATGGATTAATTCCAATACAAGAAATAAAAAATGGCGATATAGTATTTACTCAAAAGGATAAATGCAAAGTTACTGAACTTTATGAAATGCCAGAACAGGAATTATTGAAAATTAAGCTTAAAAACGGAATAACAAATACTGTAACCAAATCTCAAAAATTTAAGGTATTAACCTCTCAACTAGGGTTTGAATGGAAAGAGGCTAAAGACCTAAAGGAAGATGAATATGTTGTCATTAAGGCCGAATATCCAGATATAACTGCTTACGTTCCTTTGGGAGAGATAAACTCCAGGAAAATTTGTCTTAATGAGAATATTGCATATCTGATCGGCCAATTATTATCAGATGGTTGGGTAGAAAAAGGTTACAACCATGGCAAAGGATTTAGATGCTGTTTTTCCTCTTCTTCATATAGTGTTATGGCTAAGGTAGCTATGATCTTGGAGCATGAGTTTGGGCATTCAGCTACAATTGAAATAAAAGATCATGAAATACTTTCTACTACTGGTCAAATGCTACTAAGCAGGATGTATAATGTTAGAATAAATAAAACTATAATAAATGAGCTGTTCACTGATGTTTTTAAGTTAAAATCTGCGAATGCTTATACTAAAACCATACCTTTACAATTTTTTACCTCTCCTAAGCCTGTTATTTTTTCTTTAATCAGCGGGATGATAGATGGCGATGGCAGTATACATAAGGATAGGCTAGTCATCCATTATGGCTCTGTATCAGAAACCATGATCAACCAATTCCAGTTATTACTTCAGCATCTAGGTATTTTTAGCACAAAATATTCAGATACAAATATGAAAGAAGGCACTATTAATGGCAAAACAATATATCCTAATTATGCTTTTCATTCGCTTGAAATAGTAGGAAGTTTTGCCCAGAAATTAGCAAAATCACTTAATTTATATGAAGAAAAAAAAGCTGAACGGATAAAATCACAGCTTATCTCAGAAGATGTAAAAGCTTCACATTATGATGAGATTCCATACGCAGGAAAGATTATCTTTGAAGAGTTAAGTAATTCTCATATCGGTTCAGGTTGGTATAAGGATGCTGCTATGAATAAGTTTAGATTAGGAATAAAATATCCGGGCGGCAGCAAAATTAGGTATTCCAGTGATCTAAAAGATAAGATGCTGACTAGGACACAGATCATCAGTTGGAATATACAGAAAAAACTTAATATGCTCGGTTCATCTCTTGCAAAATTTATCAATCATATTCTTGATGATAACATCTATTTCTTGCAAATTGAAAAAATTGAAAAAACACTTGCTGAAAAAACATATGATATTCAAGTGGAAAATGAGCATGAGTTTATTGCAAATGGTGTTGTCTCACATAATTGTCTTGGCAAATATCATCCTCATGGAGATGTTGCTGTCTATGACTCATTAGTCAGGATAGCCCAAAATTTCTCACTGCGATATCCGTTAGTAGATGGTCAAGGCAATTTTGGCAGTCAAGATGGGGATAATCCTGCAGCTCAACGTTATACAGAAGCGCGTTTATCTAAAATCGCAGCAGAGATGCTTGCAGACATCGAAAAAGAAACTGTAAAGTTCCAGCCAAATTTTGATGCTTCTTTAGATGAGCCAACTGTATTGCCTGCAAAGATACCTAATCTTCTTATCAACGGCAGCTCAGGGATTGCAGTCGGCATGGCAACAAATATTCCTCCTCATAACTTGCATGAAGTGATAGATGGAGTGATAAGGGCAATTGACAATCCAGAGATTTCAGCGGAAGAATTGATGGGGTCCATAATTGCGCCAGACTTTCCAACAGGCGGCATAATCTGCGGCAGGCAAGGCATAATCAATGCATACAAATATGGCCGCGGAAAGATTATCATCAGGGCAAGAACACAGATTGAAGAAAAAAAGAAAAGGCAGAGAATCATAATCACAGAGATACCTTACATGGTCAATAAATCACTCTTGATTGAGCATATCGCTGACCTGATAAGAGACAAGAAAGTAAATGGCATCTCAGACATCAGGGACGAGAGCGACAGGGACGGTATGCGCATCGTCATTGAGCTTAAGACAGATGCAAACAGTGATGTCGTGATTAACCAACTCTACAAGCATTCTAATCTGCAGACAACATTTGGAGTGATTATGCTGGCATTAGTCAACAATATTCCTAAAATCCTTACTTTAAAAGAGATGATTACAAACTATATTGAGTACAGAAAAGAGATTGTCACAAATAGGACAAAATTCGAGCTGAAAAAAGCCCAGGAAAGAGTGCATATACTCTCAGGCTTGATAATTGCATTGAATGATATTGATAACATAATCAGGAAAATTAAAGCATCAAAAGATACACAGGCAGCAACCGCTGTATTGATTGCAGATTTTGCACTATCAGAACTCCAGGCAAAAGCTATTCTTGACATGAAACTGCAGCGTTTAGCATCCTTAGAGCAGCAGAAAATAAAAGACGAGTATGCAGAACTTTTAAAGCTGATTTCGGAGCTTGAAAGCATCCTTGCAAGCTCTCAAAAACTGATGGGGATAATAAAAAAAGAACTTCATGAAATCAGCGAAAAATATTCAGACAAAAGAAAGACTCAGGTTGCTGATATAACTCTCGAAGAGTCTGAGCTGGATGTGGAAGATCTTATTGTAAAAGAAGATATGGTTATTACAGTTACAAACGCAGGC
>JACPBN010000011.1 GCA_016180275.1 Candidatus Woesearchaeota archaeon | reverse complement strand
TATTATCGAAGTTATCAAAAAGCATGTTCAGGATGGCCAGTCGATCTTTGTTTTGCACGTTCCATTTAAAATAAAATTTTCTGAATTGTCAGCAATAGATTCTGCCGTGGCAGAGTTCTCTGCTAGCATAAAGGACAAAAAAAAAGATATCACGGTATTAAAAGTAAATGAAGAACATAAATTCTTCGGTTATGCTCAAAATAATAGCTTAGTGCCCTACGAAAGTACGTATGTTGTTCTTTCTAATAACCGGCCTAAAGCATTCCTTTTATGGTACTCTGGACTAGACCCTACTAATGAGAAGGTCTATAAGCGAATGCCTGGTCCACTGTATGTTGAAGTTTATTGGAGTAATAAAGCCAACCAAGCAGGCAGAGTATTAGGAAAAATCAGTATTGGTTTATTGTATTCTCTTTATATTAATTTCTTTAATTATTTCTATCTATTTCCACAATGAAAACTTCTTAGTTAGCTGTGAAACTGTATCCCAGTCTCCAAACAGGCAGATTCCGAAATACTCCAACTCTTCTTCTTTAACATTTCCTGTGTTGGCATGCTGCTCCACATAAGTCTCTCCTGTCATTGTATCAGTAAAATCAGTATAATGGATATCGTTTTCTATAGCAGCTTTTCGCAGATTCCTTATCTCTAGTGATTAACAGTGGCTATGAAGTAAGCCCCACTATGCGACACTCTTTCTATAAGTCCCTTTGTTGCGACAAAGCCGCAATCTTTAAATATAAGTATAATTATTAGTATATAATATAATATTAAAATAAGTATAACCTATACAAATAAGGTAATTAATACCTAAATTGATATACTCCATATTTAGAATAGAAACATTTAAATATAAGTAAATTTATATATAAATAAAATTGTATTAAAAATAATAGAAAAATAAGTATTTTTTATAAAGAAGTTAACCTAATCAAGTATGGTTAAAAGTAATATCTGCAAATTATAGCAATATCAGGTGCAGCAATTTGACAACTGAACTAAGGCGTAAATTGTATAAGAGAGGCTCTAGCTATGAGACTACAATACCTATGCCACTTCTATTTGCTTTAGACAAGGCAAAGAAGCAGAATGTCCTGTTTAAGTTTGATAATCAAAAATCAAAATGGTATATTGAATTTGAGGAAGATAAAGCTATTGCTGATGATGTTCCTAAATCAGGGAAGAAGAGGTAGAAGTTAGAGTATGATATACGATAGTGATAAAAAAGAGGTGTTTGGTGTTCGGCAGGAATGCCGGGCTTCATTTTTTTTTGGTTTTTTTGGTAGAAAAACTAGTGAAATTGGCTTGCCGGTAGTCGAGTTGGCGCTCGATTACTGGTTTTTATTTTCATATATTATCAATTAAAAAATAGGCAAATTAAATGCAAATTAAATAAGTGGAAAGTTGACATTAAAGAATTAACGGAGAGGTGGAAGAATGGAATGGATAGTGAATTTGTTTAAGCCAAAGTATCTGGACTGGGAAGATTATGTAAAAGCAGTGCAGGATTTTGAGCAGAAAAAGATAACAACAACTACGACAAATGTTGAAGAAGTTAAAGCAGAAAATCGGACTAAATTAATATTTTCAAGTTAAAGATTGTGCAAATGAAAGACAAAGTGATGTCTTTGTGTTTGCGAATGTTTGTCAGTGAATTTGTCAGTTAAAAAAGAGGCGAAATAGTAAAATGTATTTCAAAAAACTCAATGACGTATTTGCTGAACTGAATGTTACGGCCACTGGCTTAACTAGTACAGAAGTTTCAAGCAGGCTGCAGAAATACGGCCTAAATGTATTGAAGGCAAAGAAAGCAATCTCTCCTTTTGAGATATTTGTGGCACAATTTAAGAGTTTTGTTGTTGGTATTTTGCTTGTTGCAGTCATTATATCTGTGGTTCTTGGCGAGTATTTAGATTCAGCTGTTATTGGCGCAATACTTGTTCTGAATGCAGTTCTTGGATTTGTGCAGGAATATAAAGCAGGAAAAGCAATTGAAGCATTGAAGAAATTAGGCAGCATTAAAGCAAAAGTATTGAGAGACGGCAAGGAAGTTGAAGTAGATGCATCTGAATTGGTTCCAGGAGATATCTTGATAATTGAGGAAGGCGATAAGATAAGCGCAGATTCTCGTATTATCGAAGTTATTAGCTTAGAGACACAGGAAGCAGCATTGACTGGAGAAAGCACTCCTGTTGAAAAGCAAGAATGCGTGATCAAGGAAGGTTCTCCCCTCGGCGACCAGAAAAACATGCTGTTCGCAGGCACTGTTGTCACAAAAGGCCGAGGCAAGGCAATTGTCACTTCAACCGGCATGAACAGCCAGATAGGAAAAATCGCTGCCCTTATCAATGACTCTGAAGAGCAGCTTACTCCTCTACAAAAGAAATTGCAGGAGCTTGGAAGCCATCTTGGAGTTCTCACTATAATTATTTGTATAATTGTTTTTGCTGCTGGCGCAATCAGGACAGGGGAAATTGCAACCATGTTTTTGGCAGCAGTTGCATTGGCAGTTGCAGCCATCCCTGAAGGATTGCCGATTGTGGTTACTATTTGCATGTCTCTTGGCGTTCAGCGCATGGTTAAAAAAAATGCGCTTATTAGAAAGCTCTCAAGCGTTGAGACTCTTGGCAGCACAACAGTTATCTGCAGTGATAAGACTGGCACTCTTACGCATAATGAGATGACTGTAAGAAAATTATACGTTAATGGGGATATAATAGACATTACAGGAGATGGTTATGAGTTTACAGGCGAATTCCTTGATAACGGAAAAAAATTGGATGACAAAAACCTGAAAAATATTGAGTTATTGCTGCGATCTGGCATATTATGCAACAATGCAGAGATCACAAAAGACCCTTATAAGGAGATCAACAACCAAAACACCGTCATTGGCGACCCTACAGAGGGCGCATTGATCGTAAGCGCAGAAAAGATTGGCTTGCACAAGCACGAATTAAATAACAGATTTGAGAGAGCAAAAGAGCTTCCATTTGACTCAAAGAGAAAGATGATGACTACAGTGCATAAAGAGGGCACAGCTAAAGGCAAATTTATTTCGTTCACAAAAGGTGCGCCTGATATCATAGTCCATCAATGCACGAAAATATATCTGGATGGCAAGATAAAAAAATTGGATGCAAAATCAAAAAACAAAATTATTGCAACCAACGAATTATTTGCGCAGAATGCATTGAGAGTTTTAGGGTTTGCATTTAAGCCTGTAACTAATGCCAAAAACGCAAAAAATCTAAGCGAAAAAGAGTTAGAAAAAGACCTGATTTTTTTGGGGTTGCAGGGAATGATAGATCCTCCAAGGCAGGAAGCAAAGCTTGCCATAGAAAAATGTAAAACAGCAGGCATTAAAGTAATAATGATAACCGGAGATCATAAGATAACTGCGCAAGCTGTTGGTAGAGAGCTTGGCTTGGCTGGAGAGGTAATGACTGGAGAAGAGATTGAGAAATGTCCTGATCTTTCTAAAGTTGTAGAGGGCATTTCAATTTTTGCACGTGTTTCTCCTGAGCATAAAATGAAAATTGTAGAGGCATTGAGAAAGAATGGAGAAGTTATTGCAATGACTGGAGATGGTGTAAATGACGCGCCTGCATTAAAGGGTGCAGATATTGGCATAGCCATGGGCATCACTGGCACAGATGTTGCAAAAGAAGCCAGTGCAATGATTTTAATGGATGATAATTTTGCAAGCATTGTAAATGCAGTTGAGGAAGGCAGAAACATATATGATAATATAAAAAAGTTTGTAAATTATCTGCTTTCTGCAAATTTTGGTGAAGTTCTTGTGCTTTTTATGGCAATGCTTATAGGATTTAAGGATGGTGGCTTTATAGTTGTTCCTTTAGTCGCAATCCAGATTTTGTGGCTAAATCTTGTTACAGATGGTCTGCCGGCGCTTGCACTTGGCCTTGATCCGGAAACTCCCGGCACCATGCAAAGGCCGCCTAGAAAGCCAAATGAGCAGATAATCTCAAAAAATATGACCTGGAATATTATTGTAATAGGGACTTTAATATGCATTGCGGTACTTGGAATGTTTAAGTATGGCTTGGCTGCTAGCGCAGTCAAAGGCCAGACAATGGCATTCACAAGCTTAGTTATGTTGGAAATGGTCAGGGTTTATATGGTTCGGGCAAATTATAAACTTAGTATTTTTTCAAATATCTATATGGTTTCTGCAATATTAATCTCATTGCTGTTGCAGCTTGCGGTGGTATATATTCCAATGATGCAGCTTATATTTGATACAGTTGCATTGAGCTTGGTAGATTGGGCATTTATAGTCCTTGCATCAATGTTTGTATTAATACTTGGTGTTATTGCGCATAAAATAATCGTGCATTATACGCACGAGCATGATTAGGCAGAATGATCTGAAAAAAATAATAGGGTCCAGTATTAAAAAATGATAAAATTAACTAATGCAAAAAATAACAGAAGATTAAATGAGTTTGATGGCTTTAAGGAATATGTCATTCAGAAAAATATTGAAGTTAAAAGAGTGAAGAATCAGACAGTGATAGGAAAAAAAATATTTGTCAATGAAAGAATGCCGACAAATAATACAACGGAATTTGACAATATCGCACAGGAAAAAATGCTGTTTTATTTTTTTTAATCTGCCGTCTGCCAAAAAGATGAAAGTGTATTATGCTTTGAGGAAGCTGAGGGATTTGGCATATTAAGAGTTACGTTGAAAATATTTTTATTGCAGATGCGGCTTAGAAATGAATAGTTTTATTAATTAGTTATCTCTTATTTATCTTATGGGAATATTAAATAGACTTTTTGGTTCTACTGGTTCTATTGCAGAGAAATCTGTTAAAGATGAAGAGGTTATTGCTAAGGCATGGAAAGATTATGTTGATACAGTACCTAAGAAAGAAGATATCATAAATAAGTTACCATATCTGTTTGGAGAAAGAAAAGCACATCTGCAAAAACTCATAGGTTTATTAAAATCAGAATTAGTGGATATTAAGATAGGAGAAAAAGAAGAGGATGATTTAATAAGCAATATACATGCAATAGAGCATTCTAAAAAAATAAGGAGAGCAGACAGATTAGAAGACTGCTTGAGATACATTAATACAAGATATGAATATGTCCATGCATTATTGTTCCATTTATATGCTCTTTTAAAATCAGAAGCAAATATTGCTGAAAAAATGAAGAATAGTGACATTAGGAAATACAGAAAACTAAATGATAAGCTAAAATCCGAACTGGCAGTTGAAAAGACAATCTTAGCGAAAATAAATGATATTTCCACCTTTCATCAACTTCTAATTGATCTGGTAAAAGGAGAAAAGATTATTGCAACAATGGACTCATCAGAAAGAAAACTGTATAAGAAAATGAGTGTTGAGATGGGCAGTGTACTTTCAGGCAAATTAAATAGAGGTGTGCTTTATAACTTAACAGGTGGCGTATTCAATGCTATAAAATACAAAGTCCATAATGCCATAGGAAATGCTCCTAAAATCAAACCTGAAAGCATCTATGCATACCACGACTCTGTTGATTTTGAATATGTAAACAGATCAGAATTTGTTACCTTGGTAAGGCAAATAATCAAGATACAAAAGATAACTGATGTAATGTCAGAACAAAGTATTAAGGTATTTGTCCATTTATTTCGAGAATGGTATAATCACGAAAGAAGGTAACTAAATTCTTCGGAATGCTAACTTAATTATTTCTAAAGTTATCTGAACCTCGATAACCTTGCTAAAAAGTGGAAAAATTTTAAATAATGAAGTGGCTTAAGCCTTAAGATGAGTGGTCAATGTCCTGAATGTGAGGTTGAATTAAATGGAGAAGGAACTGCACACAGAATCACTAACATAGATGTTTTTGAGTTTAATCATGGCTTTTTAACATTAAGTCCCTTCTCTTACGAGATCTAATTTGGGGTGGACTCCGCTTCACCCCTCTTGAAACAAATAATATATTCTAAGAAATATATTCTTTACTATCTATTCAAAAAACTTAGGCAGACCGAAAATTACTTAAAGAAAACTCGCCTACCTCGGGTTCAGATGCTGTTGAGGTTGGCGGAGGTGTCCTCATTTCAAATGATCCTACACAATCAAGAAAGCCTGTCTCGCTTGACGAGACAGAAGGTATAGAGCAGTTGGAAGCCCTTGGGCTTGACATCGGCAAGCTTTCAGAAGATGAGTTCAACACACTAATATCGACCGACTGGCTCAGACCCTACATACACAGTAATAGGCACGCTTTAGGGGAAATGGCTCGAAGAGCGTTCAGGAGCTATCCTGACGTCTTTACTTATATAGATTATGCCATGTCCACGGATTCGGGCAGCAGGACGATTGGCTTTAATTTTCATTACTTTGACAAGAGAGACCCTACTAAAACTCGAAATGAACATAAGCTTCTCAGGGTTTCAACCGGGCTTAGGTATGGCCATATTGCGAACCAAGCAGTTAGGGACATGGTTTACATAGAGTTGACCGCAAGACTTGAGCAACTTGTCGTAGAAACTCCAGACTTTAAACAAAGATAACGCTTCAAAGATAGACGTTTTCAAATATCTCCGAGATCTCTCGGCGAGCGTCGAGAGCATCCGCAAAGGATATCCCATGGATTTCCAGCAAATTTGTATTTGTTTAGCTTGTGTGATAAAATCCTATAAAGCAGTGGCGACTGCCGACGAACACTGGTGACACTACAAGAGTTTTGCGAGCAGAGTTAATTAATCTGTAAGTAAATAGTATTGCCCGTCGCAACTTAGTATAGTTTTTGTGGAATTGTGTTCGTCATAAAATGGCAGTCGCCACCGCTTTGATGTTGTTATAGCTAAACAAGTACGTAAATTTTAAATACTCTCGTCTATAAATTAAGGATTTATGGGCAAAATAACTTATCCTGATTCCAAAAAACATGCCAATGAATCTTTGCGTGCAGCTTCATTGCAGTTTGACAGACACATCTACTTAGACAATGCAGCAACAACCAGGATAGCAGATGAAGTATTGCAGGCAATGGGTGAAGCGTTGAAATATAATTACGGCAATGCAAGCTCTCTGCACACTTCTGGCATTAAGGCAAAGAATGCTCTTGAGAATGCGCGCAGCAGAATTGCAGATTTTATTAATGCAGAGCCCAGCGAAATATTTTTTACTTCAGGTGCAACTGAATCTATAAATACAGCCATAAAACAGGCTGCACATACTTTTAAACACAAAGGAAATCACATAATAACTTCCACAATAGAGCACCATGCCGTTCTTAATGCCTGCAAATTTCTCGAGCAGAATGGCTTTGAAGTAACTTATGTTAAGGCAGATAAATCTGGCAGAATAAATCCTGCTGATATTGAATCAGCAATAAAAGAAAATAATGAAACTCATAACCAAAAAAATGATTCAAATAATTCAAACACAATTCTTGTCTCGATAATGCATGCAAACAATGAGATCGGCACTATGCAGCCAATAGAAGAGATTGCGCAAATATGCAAGAAGCATAGTGTCTTGTTTCACACAGATGCAGTCCAGACATTTGGCAAATTACCTGTTGATGTAAAAAAAATAGGCATGGATTTCTTATCTGCAAGTTCACACAAATTACATGGCCCGAAAGGAGTTGGGTTATTATACATTAGTAATGGGATTAAAACAGAAAATAATAACCGACAATCAGGCATTAAGTTAATGCCTTTACTGCACGGCGGCACACAGGAAAATAACTTTCGCCCTGGAACAGAAAACATCCCTGCAATTATAGGTTTTGCTAAAGCTGTAGAGATTGCGCAAGAGAACATGAAGAATGATGTTCAGCATATTATAAAATTGCGAGACAGATTAATCCATTCAATATTAAATAAAGTTCCAGATTCCTCCTTGAACGGCCATCCTACGCAAAGATTGCCGAACAACGCACACTTCTCATTCAAATTTGTTGAGGGTGAGCAGATATTGAAATACCTTGATGCGCATGGCATAGAAGTCTCAACAGGCAGTGCATGCACTTCTAAAAACCTGGAGCCTAGCCATGTCCTGAAAGCAATTGGCCTAAAGGCAGCTGAGCTGCATGGCTCAGTCAGAATTACTTTAAGCAGATATACTACAGAAGAGGAGATTGATTATTGTGCAGAGATGGTTGAGGAAGCTGTGAAGAAGTTAAGGAAGATATAAAAACCTAATAAGCATTAGAAAACTTTTGGAAGGAACATATTTTTACGCAGAATCTTATGCGTTACTTATGTCGCTAACTACATTGCAGAAAGATTTAAATACTACCATTTCTTTGGATTGACAATGAAAAAAGGATTGATTGTTCTGCTGCTCATTGCTGTTATTATACTTGCTTCATGCGAAGAGCGGGATGTTTATGAAGATGAATCTGGGAATGTCTATGGGGAGGATGTTTATGAAGATGAATTTGGGAATGTCTATGAGGATATTAAATTTAAAGAAGAGGACTGTATAGCTCAGTGCATAGATTCCTCCTCAGGAACTAGGATGAACTGCCTTAACTATGGTCCTACTGGAGGATGTTATGAATTCTTTCAGAAAAATGAAGTGATAGTTGAAGGTAATGAAGTAATAAAAGGCCCAAAAGGAGCTATTTCTTCAGATTTCACATGCTTTGAAGAAAGAGATACTTGTGAATCCTATTATTCTCCTGATGATTACAAGCATAGCGGGATCTGGGACTTTTCAGGAGTATTATACAATAATACAGTAGAGAGAATGTGTGAATTTAGATTTCATCTGATTGAACCTCAACAGGAAGTCTATAGTGGATCATTCTTCACTGTAAAGATTTTTCATTACAAGCATCTAAACCAAGCTGAAGATCATTATGATCAGATTATAAGAGATAATGAAAGAGAGAATAATTTTGTTATAGAGAGTTCTTTAAATACCAGTGATTATATCTTTAGCAGTCCATCGTTTACTCTCTGGAAGGAGGATGAGCGTATTAAGGACATTTGTGATGAAGCACATTTTCGATACGAGAGAGCTGATAGCAGAAGCCCTGTAAAAGAAATGGAATTTTCCACTACAGTAAAATGCAGAAAGGGGAATATAATATATCTTGCGACTCTTGGAAAAGTGGAGGACATGTGTCTTGAAAGATATGAATGCAGTCCTAAATTTTATCCTGGAACTCCTAATGTTGCTCCTGCAGAAAAGCAGCTTGAAGAAAGATTCTATGTTGAATTTACCAAATTCCTCAAGAGAGCAGAATGTGAAAGCACATTGCCAAGGTACAAACATGCATCTTCAATCGATACAGTGCAAATCAAATTTAGGACATTTCAGGATAACTCAAATATTCGCAAAGACTGGGTTCATGGAGATCTTATTATCATGGACATAAAAAATTCACAGTTTAAAAAAATAAAATACGGAATATCTGGCTCTAAAGATAATCTTGTAGAAGAAGGTCTTGAAACTTATAACTATGATATGACTCACATAATTCCAATGATTGAATTTTCGATGAATAAATATGGAGTAAGCTATGGAGATTATCCTTTAGAAGCAAATTGCCCTGGAAATTTTGAAAGCTATCTTGTACCAGGAGAAATAATTATAGAATTTGCAGATGGTCGAAAGACAACTTTAAAGGAGAAGCCCTGCGCATACTACAGTGATGATAGTCCTTATAATATGTTTGATGTTGTAAATACTGTCTCAAATGATGTCCTAAGAAAAATTGAGGATGGTTTTATTTCTTGATAAGTGAATATGGTTTCCTAAAGGAGAATAAAGGAGAAACTCCGAGATGTGCATTTTTCTGGAGCTCAAAAAAACTCATAACTTTTGGGAGAGGCATATTTTTACGCAGATTTTATGCGTTACTTATGTCGCTAACTAAATTATAAAAAAATATTTAAACGATACCTCTTAATTAGTGCAATAACTAAATAAAACGTATATAATTTAAATAACCATTTAATTCAACTATTAAAAAAAGGTGAGGGCATGCCAGAACAGAATAGTGCAACAGAAAAATCTACGCAGCATACAATAACTTCTACCTTAGATGAAAACAGAAAATTCTCTGCCAGCAGGGAATTTGCAGCAAGAGCACATGTTAAATCCATCGGGGAATACAAACAACTTTATGATTATTCAATTAAAAACCCCGACAAATTCTGGAAAGAGCAATCTGGGCTAATTCATTGGTTCAAACCATTCGGTAAAGTACTTGAGTGGAATGCTCCTTTCTGCAAATGGTTTCTAGGAGGCAAAACTAATGTTGCATATAATTGTTTAGATCGTCACCTTCATACTGCACGCAAAAATAAAGCAGCGATTATTTGGGAAGGTGATAACGGTGAAAGTAAAACTTACACTTATCAGCAGCTGCACAGAGAAGTCTGCAAGTTTGCAAATGTGCTAAAGCAGCACGGCATTCAAAAAGGCGACCGTGTTTGCATTTACATGCCAATGGTTCCTGAGCTTGCTGTTGCAATGCTGGCATGCGCAAGAATCGGCGCAGTCCACAGCATTGTATTTGGAGGATTTAGCGCGCATTCTTTGCGGGACAGAATAAATGACTGCCAGGCAAAGCTTGTTGTGACAACAGATGGCGGCATCAGAGGAGGAAAGACTGTGCCATTAAAAGAAAATGTCGACAAATCATTGGAAGAATGCCCTAGTGTGCAATATGTGGTTGTTTCTCGTCGCGCAAATGCAGCATCTGGTTCAAATTCATCATCTGGCACAGTCATTGTTCACATGAAAGAAGGCAGAGATTTCTGGTGGGAAGATGAGATGAATCATGAAAATATTTCTTCAGCGTGTGATGCTGTTGAGATGGACAGTGAAGATCCTTTGTTCATATTATATACTTCTGGCACAACAGGTAAGCCAAAAGGGATTCTGCATACAACTGCAGGCTATCTATTATATACAACTCTGACATTCAAGCATATCTTTGATTATCATGAGGAAGACACATTCTGGTGCACTGCAGATATTGGGTGGGTTACGGGTCATAGCTATATTGTCTATGGCCCATTAAGCAATGGTGCAACTACTTTAATGTTTGAAGGCACTCCTTTTTATCCAGATCCTGCAAGATTTTGGCAAGTTGTCGAGAAGTATGGGGTTAATATCTTTTATACTGCACCTACTGCAATTCGTGCACTTGCTAAAGAAGGAGTTAATTGGACAAATAAATACGATCTATCAAGCCTTCGGTTGTTGGGCACTGTTGGCGAGCCAATTAATCCAGAAGCTTGGATGTGGTATTATGATAATGTCGGTAAGAAAAAATGTCCTATTGTCGACACTTGGTGGCAGACAGAAACAGGCGGCATTTTAATTTCGCCAATTCCAGGTGCGATTCCACAAAAGCCTGGCTCTGCAACACTTCCATTTTTTGGTGTGCAGCCAGTTGTTCTTAAGGAAGATGGAACAGAAGCTGCTGTAAATGAAGGCGGCTATCTGACAATTAAATATCCTTGGCCTAGCATGATGAGGACAATCTATGGTGATCCTGAGAGATTCAAGCAGACATATTTCTCTAAGTTTGCAAACATTTCAAAGAGTTCACCTGCATCACCTTTTGCGAGCATTTCCGCTGGACTGTATTTTACAGGCGATGGCGCACGCAAGGATGAAGACGGTTATTTCTGGCTGATGGGGAGAATAGATGATGTCATCAATATTGCAGGCCATCGTTTAGGTACTGCAGAGATTGAAAGCGCCCTAGTTTCTCACAAAGCGGTTGCTGAAGCAGCAATTGTCCCAAGGCCGCATGAAGTAAAAGGCCAGAGCATTTATGCATATGTCACATTAAAGCAAGGATTTGAAAAGACGCATTTGTTAAAAGATGAACTTATTAAGCATGTTGCAACTGAAATTTCTGCAATAGCAAAGCCTGAAGTCATACATTTTGCAGACAATCTTCCCAAAACTCGCTCGGGAAAAATTATGAGAAGAATTCTGAAGGCAATTGCCGAAGGAAAAGAAGATGTTGGTGATACAACTACGCTTGCAGACCCTAATGTTGTTGCTCAGTTATTGCAGACGAGAGAAGTATAGTTAAAAGCGTTTTTTTCTATATATTACTACTAAATTTAGAAGCAGTGCTGTTATGTTAATAAGCAGGTATGCGTAATTAAATGTTATTTCTATCTTTGTAAGCCCATAATACAGACCTCTAATAAGCCAGAGTGCAGTTAAAAATATCAACATAAAATCTAATATAGTTATACCTAATTTTAACTTATCCTTCATTATATTGCTCCAAACATCTCAAGAATTAGCATAATGCTTGCAATAAAGCCTATTATACTAAGAACTATACAAAGTGTAAATATTACATCATCAAAATTAAACTGATAGTGTTTTAACATTTTATATCACTTAGGCTAGATAATATAGCAAAATATATAAATTTTGCTGATTTTTTGTTAAAAAGTGATTAAACATGCCGACAAAAGTACAAGCATCGCATATCTTAGTGCCGACAGAGGCAAAAGCCATGGAATTATTGTTTGATCTCCAGAGAGGAAAGGATTTTGGAGAAGTTGCAAAGCAAAACAGCATGTGCCCAAGCAAGAAGAATGGAGGAGACTTAGGATGGTTTTCTCGCGGACAGATGGTTAAGGAGTTTGAAGATACAGCATTTTCTCTGGAAAAAGGAAAAATTTCCAAGCCAGTCAAGACAAGGTTCGGATGGCACTTGATTAAGGTTGTGGATACTAAGTAAATCTTTGTACCCAAATCATCAATAACATTTTTATATAAATTCTTGTTCTGATAGATTAGGTGGTTAAATTCAAGCAATTAAATAAAAAAATAACTGAAACAAAAAATATAAAAAACTTAGGTAGTAATAAATCTAAAATAATTAATACTAAAAAGCGCATCCTAGTCACAAGCGCCCTTCCATATGCAAACGGCCCAATCCACTGCGGGCATCTGGTTGAATACATCCAGACAGATATTTTTGTAAGATTTAATAGGTTACTCGGAGAAGATGCAATCTACATCTGCGCAGATGACACACATGGCGCGCCAATTGAAATAAACGCATCAAAGCAAGGAATTACTCCAGAGCAATTGATTGCAAAATATTATGACGAACATACAAAGGATTTTAAAGATTTTCAGATACAGTTTGACAGCTATTATTCAACGAATTCTCCAGAGAATAAATATTACTCTGACTTAATATTTGAGCGCCTGAACAAAAAAGGATTAATCTATAAAAAGCCAGTCAAGCAAACATACTGCAACAAATGCAAGCGATTTTTGCCAGACAGATATGTAAGAGGAGAATGCCCTAAATGCCATGCCCAAAACCAGTATGGGGATGTTTGTGAAGTTTGCAGCTCAGCGCACAGCACAACTGAGCTTATCAATCCACATTGCAGCATCTGTAAATCTTCTGCTGTTCAGAAGGAATCTGTGCATTATTTCTTCAAGCTAAGCACGTTAAGTGTTCAGCTAAAGGAGTGGCTGGATAACAACAAGCAATTGCAGCCTGAGATTGTCAATTACATTCAAAACTGGATTAAAGAAGGCTTGAATGACTGGGATATCTCAAGAGACGGGCCTTATTTCGGCTTCAAGATTCCCGGAGAAGAAGACAAATATTATTATGTCTGGCTAGATGCTCCTATCGGCTATATTGCAAGCACGCAGAATTATTGCAATCAGCATAAGCAGTATGGACTGACAGCAGATGATTACTGGCAGAGAAATAGTGGAAAAGATAATAATAAAGAAAAGAATAATAGTGAAAATAAGCATAATCGAGAGAATACTGAAATAATCCATGTCATAGGGAAAGACATAATCTACTTTCATTTCCTGTTCTGGCCGGCTGTTCTTTTATCTGCTGGCTTTAATCTTCCTAATTATCTTATTGTCCATGGCTTCCTGACGGTCAACGGCGAAAAGATGTCTAAATCTCGAGGGACATTCTTTACTGCAAGAGAATTCCTGGAAAAGTACAAAGCAGAGCATCTTAGGTTCTATTATGCTGCAACTCTTTCAAGAAAATTAGTTGATGTTGATCTGAACTTTAAGGACTTGCATGATAAAATTAATAATGAATTAGTTGGAAATATATCTAATTTCTGCTATCGCAGCCTTTCTTTTTTGGAAAAGAATTTTGACGGCAGATTTAAGGAATTAGATGATTCTGAAGAAGGCAAAAAATTAATTGCAGATGTAACTGCTAAATATGAAAAAATAAAAACTGCTTATCTTGACTTTAATTTCAGGGATGCGCTTGCTTTGATACTGGAAATTTCTGCTCTCGGCAATAGGTACATACAGCAAAAAGAGCCCTGGAAATTAGTCAAAGGAACTGCAGCAGAGAAAGAAACTGCGCAAAAGATACTTGGAACTGCTGCAAACATCTCTAAGGATTTAAGCATCTTATTATCTCCTGTACTCCCAAAGTTGTGTGAAGAACTGCAGGCACAGCTTAACTTAGGGCAGCTTACCTGGGATTATCTTGGCTTTGACTTAAAGAACCATAAGATAAATGCTGCAAAAATACTTGCATCAAAGATAGAGTCTGAGCCAGAGGCAACTAAACCCCAAGAAGTTAAAAATATATCTGATAAAAAATCGACAAAAGAAAGTGAGAAAAAGATACAGGTAACTTATCTATTCCCACTAAATCCGAAAGTAGCCAAGATTCTTGAAGTAAAAAACCATCCTAATGCAGACAAATTATATCTGCTGAAAATCGATACAGGCATAGAAGTTATCCAATTAGTTGCTGGCATAAGAAAAGACTATAAGCCTGAGGAATTAGTTGACAGAAAGATTGTTTATTTGTCAAACTTAAAGCCTGCAAAAATCCGCGGAGAAAAAAGCCAGGGAATGATCTTGGGCGCAGAGCATGATGGGAAATATACTTTATTTGATCCTACTGGAAATGGTCAAGTTGGAGATGAAGCTTTCATTGATGGATTTGAAAATAATATGGCTGAGATTGAATATGACGATTTTGCTGAAGTTGCTGATAAATTGGAAATAAAAAACAAAAGAATTCTTTTTAATAACAAGCCTTTGCGAACTAAGAGCTGTGAAGTTAAGGTTGACGTGGCAGATGGGGCGAAGGTAAGATAAAATTTGTATTAAAATTCCAGTATATGCATAGTAAGATTTACTAAGCAGCTGCCGCCGTTGGCACTCTCTCGTTTGGTAGAAAAGTTGCTCCTCCTCTACTCATAGTTGCTAGCTACAGTAGCAGAAGATCATCGCGTGTATTGTTAGTTGCGGAGTAACGAAATTGTCTTGCCCGTCGCAACTTCGCTTCTTTAACTGGATTTGTGCCAACTAAATTGGCGGCAGCTGCTATGCACATACAAATTCCAAAAGCTTTATATACTATAGTGACTTATATAGTCACTATGGCAACTACAATACAGATAAGCGATGGATTATTGAATGAATTAAAGCAGAGGAAGCTCTATGAAAAAGAAAGCTATGAAGAGCTGATTTGGGATTTGATAGAAGATAGAATGGAACTAAGTGAAGAGACTAAAAAACATTTGAGGCAATCTGAAAAAGACATAAAAGAAGGCAGAGT